>NZ_JALNUM010000047.1:0-45694 GCF_026540795.1 Methylobacterium sp. GC_Met_2 | reverse complement strand
CGTGTTGCTTCTTGGGCCATGCCCCCGGCGCCAATGGCGGGTGGGGACGATGACGCGCGACCTGCCGGACTCACGTATGCCGCGTTCGGAGACAGTCGTCATGGCCAGACGCGACACCCCCTTCGAGCGGAGGCTGCGCGTATTTCCGCCGCGCCTCTCAGTCCGAGGCGCGCGAAGCGGACCTCGCCGGAGAGCACCGGAACGCGCCGCGCTGTCCGAGGATCGCCGCCGTTCAACGACACTGCCGCCTGAGGGGCCGGCTGAGGGGCTGGTTGGAGAACGGAGCGGACGGCAACGCCGGCGACGACAAACGAAAAACGGGACGGCTCTCGCCGTCCCGTCAGGGGCCTACTTATCGGCCGAGGAAGATCGAAGCCAGTCGCTGGAGCAGGCCCCGCGGTGCGGGCGGAGGCTCACTCTGCCCAGGACCGTCTCCGATCTAAGCGTTGGCGGCGAAGGGGTGCTGCGCGGAGTTGCGCTGCTCGGTGACCGTCGAAGCCTTCGGCTCGCCGTTGACGGCGCGCTGGATCGACAGCTTGGTCGCCTCGTAATTGTACTTCTGGATCTTGGCGTCGTCGGCCGCCTCCCAGTGGATGAACACGCCGACCAGGATGAACAGGTCGTCGGCCTCGTCCGCCGGGATGATGCCCTCGGCCACCGCGTCCTGCACGGCCTTGGCAACGCCGTGCTGGGCCGGGCCGAACATCTGGACGGCCTGACGGGCGTCGTTGATGGTGACCTTGTTGAACATCAGGGTGTTCGGCTTGCAGGGCAGGTTCGGCGCGATGACCGCGAGCAGGCTGGTGAAGCCGTGCTTGTTGTTCACGAGGCCGTTGCAGAAAGCCGTCTCGGCCGGCGAACCGCGCGGTCCGATGATGAGATCGATGTGGGCGACCTCGTTGCCGTCGCCGACGAGCGCTTCGCCGACCTGAACCTTGGTGATCTTCGCCATTCGGTGTCTCTCCCTGGATTCCGAAATAGAGCCGCGCGCCGGGGGCGGTGCCGCGGCCGGGAAGCCATCCTTGTTATCGGCGCCCGACCACCGGCCGAGCCGGAAGGGTCGAGCCGGTTGGGCCGGACAGCGCGGCGGACCCTACAGCGGGCACCTGCGGCTCACAACCCGCGCAAGGCTCTGCCGCGAAGGAATTTTTTTAGCCTTCGCCCTTGGAAACACGGGAACTTGCACGGTTCAGGCCAGCGTGGCGCCCGCGCTCGCCAGCGCGTCCCAGAACACGGTCGCGACCGTGAAATCCGCAGTCGTGCCCGGGTTGAGGCCGCGTGCCTTCAGCGACACGTCGAGGGCCAGCAGCGGCTCGACCGGCTGCGCGGTGAGGTCAAGGCCGGCCACGATTTTCTCGACCTCCCGGCGAAGGTCCTCGGCGGCGGCGCGGCCGCGCTTTCGGGCGATGTGGCTATCGGGGACCGACCGGAGATAGGCGAGATGCACGGCTGTGGTGCACCAGGACGGATCAAGCCCCCGCGTCCTTGCCTCCATGAGGGCCGGGAGGCCGATCGCCGTCACGTCGGCGAACCCGGTCCCGTAGGCACGGGCGATGCGGTCCCGGTCGGCGGCCTCCGCCATCGCGTCGTGGAGGGAGGCGGGCGCGTCCGCGGCGACATCGTGCCGTTCCGCCCGGCCGAGGCCGCCGGGATTGGCGAGGTGGATCGCCGCGAAGACCGCCTCCGCGTCCGAACGGTCGAGGGTGTCGAGCAGGGCCGCGATGCCCGTCCCGCGCTCGGCTGCGGCAGCGAGCGGCGCGCAGAGGAGGAGGATACCGAGATTGGTGTTCTGACCCACCGCCGCCATCGTGGCGGCGACCCCGCCGTGGACCCGTTCGCCGATCCCGGCGCCTTGCCGCGCCAGGGGCGGCGCCGAAACCTCGGCGCTGGTGACGAAATCGGCCACCACCATGCGATGACCGGCGGCGAAGGCATGGACGTTGCCGGGCTTGAGGGCATCGAGCTCCGCGAGGCAGGCCGCCTTGTACAGCGTGCCGATCAGCGCGGGGTCGAGCGTGCCGCTCATGCCACCACGAGCCGCGGCCGGCTCGCGCCCCGGACGGCGGCGAGGAAGCCGCGGACAACTGCTGCGGCGATATCGGTCTCGCACACCGTCTGGAGGCCCGACCAGGCCGGCATCGAATTGACCTCCAGGATGGAGAAGCCGCCCTCCCCGTCCTCGACCAGATCGACGCCGGAATAGTCGACGCCGACCGCAGCGGCGGCGGCCTCGGCGAGGTCCGCGGCGGCGCGCGGCATGGCCCAAGGCAGCGGACGGCCGCCCCTGTGGACGTTGGTGATCCAGCCGTCGCCCTCGCGGATCATGCCGGCGATCGCCCGCCCGTCGCAGACGAACACCCGATAGTCGCGCCAGAGCCCATCGCGCCGCGGGACGTAGCGCTGCAGGTAGTAGACCCGGGCCACGGCCTCCTCGTCGGGCAGGTCCTCCGGCCGCTCGATCAGGACGAGCCCCTCCCCCTGCGAGCCGAACAGCGGCTTGAGCACCAGCGGTGCCCCGGGCCGGGCCTCGACCGCCACGAGGGCGGCGGCGGCCTCGCGCTTGGAGAAAACCCAGGTTGCCGGCGTCGGCAGGCCGGCCCGGGCGATGAGCAGCGAGGTGGCGGCCTTGTCGACCGACCGTTCGGTGGCGGTCGGGCTGTTCCACACGGTGACGCCCGCCGCCACCAGGGCGTGCAGCACCCCGAGGCGCATCGTGGTGGCCTCGAACGTGCCGCCCGCGATGGTGCGCATCAGGACCCCATCCGGCAGGGTGTCCGGGAAGCCCGGGACACGCAGGGGCTCGCCGCCGCCGGTGACCACGGCCACGTCGGCCAGGGAGAACAGCACCGGCTCGACGCCCTGCGCCCGGAGGGCCGTCAGCAGGCGGTTCCTGTGCCAATTGCCGTTATCGGCGGCGAGCCCGATATGCATGGAAGTCCTGTTTCGTCACGGTCAAGAGCTGATCCGCGGGTTTCGCCTTGGGGTGACGGTGCTGGCCCTTTCACCATCGGAACGCAACGCTTGGGACGGAACGCGACCGGCTCCCTCTCCCGAGCGGGAGGTGGTTGGGGTGAGGGAGGAGAAGCTTCAGGATCGAGCACGCCATCCCCGCGCAGTCCGGTCGCGCCTCGTCCGGACAGGTCTCGCCCTGTCCCTCTCCCGCTCGGGAGAGGGGACCCGCGCACGATCCTGCACCGGTATCATCGGGCCGGATCCCGCAAAGATCAGAGGGCGAGCGCGTTGGTGGCCTCAGGCGAAGGACGCCTCCACCAGCGTCGGCTCCAGGCGGCCGCCGCGGTAGGTGGCGCCCGAACGCACCGACGTGACGATCGCCTCCGCCGGGGAGAACAGCGCCCCGTCGATCTTGTAGAAGTCGCCGTTCACCCGGGAAAAAATCTCGGCGAAGGGCGCGCCGTGATCGCTCGAGGTGGTGGAGGGCAGCTGCTCGGCGAGGCTCTTGGCGTCCGCATCGTCGGCGTCCACGAAGAGCTGGACCCGGCCACCATAGATGATCGCGTCGTTGGTCCGGCCCATCGCCTTGATGAAGTCGGGATGGGGCGGCGAGAGCGGGGCCGAGCCGATCCCGTCCACGATGGCGTGCAGGTCGAAACCCACCGTGTGGGCCTTGTGAAGGGCGACCTCCAGCACGCGGGCCACCACCTGGGTCGAGCCGGCGAGGCTCTGGGTCGGCGCGAAGATGAAGGTCAGATCTTCCGGCCGCAGACCGGTAGCCTCGGCCACCTTGGCCACGACGCTGTCAGGCGGTCCGCCGGCGGCTTCGAGCACCAGGGCGGTGCTGGTCGCCGAGTCGCGGTAGCCCAGTTCCTGGTACAGATCTTCGACGACCGCGACAGCGCGGCCCGGACCCGAACCGAGGGCGAAGAAGCCGGAATCACCGGTCTCATCCGCGAGGCTCCAGCCCGCATACTGGCTGCCCAGGCAGGCGAGCACCGGATCGGCGGCGTGAACCGTCACCGAGTAGGGCCAGGATGCGATCGGACCGCTCGGCGCGATGGAGACGGTGCCGAGGCCGCCCAGGCAGATCTCGGCGATGCGCCGTCCGGCCTCGATCGAGCCCCGCGCCTGCGCCCCGGCATCGATCATCCGGGCGCCGCCCGCCGCCTGCGACACGGAGAGCCGCAGGGTCGCGGCCTCGGCCACGAGCCGCTCGACCAGCGGGCCTGAGAGCGCGTTGACGCTGGGATAGGATGGGCTGGCACTCATCACGGGGCTTCCTCGAACTTATGTTTTCTGCGCTGCGAGGGCCGCCCGCAGGCGGGCCGTTCGCGATTCCAACAGGTCGAGCGCCTCCGCCCGGTCCGCGCCTTCGGCCAGCACCGTGCAGAGCGGCGCGTCGCGGCGGACCACCGAGCCGGGGCGCGGGCGGTCACGCACGCAGTCCGGCCAATCATGGTCCGGCACAGGCGCAAGCTCCCGGTCGGCGTAACAGATCTGCGCGGCCGCCGCACCCACCGGAGGCGCACCGAGTTCCGGCATCGCGCCCAGGCAGGCGGCGATGTGGGCTTCGAGCAGCGGCACCGCGCGCCGGTCGAGGATATCCAGCGTCGCGCCGGGGCGCGGATTGATCTCCATCATCCACCAGTCGGACCCGTCGACCAGGATGTCGGCGCTGGCGAGGCCCCGCAGCCCGGTCGCGGCAACGATCCGTGCGGTGGCGTCCGCGATCGCGACGACGAGTGCCCCGCACAGAGCCGGCGGCTCGGCGCCGCCGCGGACCAGCGCTCCGGCATAGCGATAGGGCCGGATCGGAGTCGGAGCGCACCATTGCTCGGTCACCGCCAAGATCCGGATCGTGCGGCCATCGGCCAGGACGTTGAGGGCGTGCGCCTGCCCGGGGACGTGCGCCTGGAGATAATGGCCCGGCGGCGGCGTCGACTGAGTCGCCGCGCGGATATGGGAGCCGCCGCTGCCGCCAACCCGCTTGAGCAGCCACCGGGACGGATCGTCCGGCGCACCCATCGAGACCGCAGGGTGCGGCACGTCGAGGCTCGCACACAGGGCGGCGAAGGCGGCCGGATCCTTGAGGCGCGCGATGGTCTCGGCGGAGGCGCCGAGCAGCCGGTGCCGGCGCGCGAATTCGGCCACCAGACCGGGGGCGTCCTCGAAGCCGCTGCCGAGGATCAGACCCATCGAGCCTCCGGCCGCCGCCGCAAGGTCGTCGAGTGCCACCAACGTCTCGGCCGCAGAGGGCGCCATGCCGAAGCGGCCCGGCAGCGGGCGGTAGGCCTCGGCGAAAGCCAGGGTATCGGAATCGCCGAACAGGTCGGCCACGTAGGGCCGCAAGCCAGCACGCCGCGCTGCCTCTGCGAGGGCTCGCCCGGCCTGCGCGGCGATCAGGATCGCGCCCGCCATCCCGATCGGGCTCGTCAGATCGGGCCCGAATGATTTCAGCCGGCGATCTCGACCGCGAGGGTGTAGGCGTCGCGGAAGTCGAGGCAGAGTGGGGTATCGGACGCCAGCATCCGGTCGAACAGGCGGCGCTGCGTCTGGTACTTCACGTTTCCGACCGCCAGCGCGCCGATGCCGACGCCCTTGCCGGTGGGCAGGGGCACGTCCACGGCATTCACGTCGATCCCCGCGATGCCGGCGGGCGGCACGGCGTTGACGTCCGAGGCCACGAGGAGCTTCGGTGCCGATTCGAGATCCTGCGCCGTCAGGATCGGGATGCCGGCGGGCCCGGCCGACAGGATCACGTCGGCGTCCCGGATGGCGACGCGGCGATCCTCCGGCGTTGTCCCGTCGACGGCGCCAACGTCGATGCCGAAGCGCCATTTCATGGTGAAGGCGATCTTCGAGACGCGCTCCTCGCCGTCATGGCCGACCAGCACTGTGGTGGCGCCCTGGAGCGCTCCGATCACCGCCGCCACGTAGGCCACCACGCCGGCCCCGCCGAAGATCACGATGCGCTTGCCCTGAAGACCCGTGTTGAACGTCTGCCGAAGCGCCCGGGAGACCTGCGCCACCATCGCGGCCCCTGTCGTGAACGAGCCCGCCGGATCGGCGAAGACGTGGTTCACGAAGGGCGGCACGAAGGCCTTCTTGGCCCGGTCGACCATGTCGAGGGCGTCCTCGGCGTTCTTGCCGCCGATGAAGATGCCCGTCCGCGTCCCGTCGGCCGGAGACCGCGAGAAAATCGAATCCTGGGTCAGCGAGACCACGTCGGCGAGGCTGACCTCGGTATAGGTCACCACCGTCTCGTAGCCGGCATCCACGGCCATGTTCACGTCGAACGGGCTCATGTGCCGGAGTGGCGTCAGCATATGGAGGATCGAGCGGGCCATGGATTCCCCGTGCGGTGTGCGACCGATGCGTTTTGCCATCGTCCAAACCCGGAGCGGCGTTCCGGGTCAAGCCCGTGAGCGTTCGCTCAAGCCGGACCGGTTACCGAAGCGCCACTGTTTCGGCCGCGGGCGACCACGAACCGGAGGGAGCCTCCGCGGTCGAGATCGGCCACGAGGGCGCGGGCGGCGGCGTCCGAGGGCATGAGCACGAACCCGGTCGGTCCCCAAGAGGACTGGCCGTAGCCCGGTATGCCCTGCGCGGCGACGTTCGCCAGCACCTGTGCCACCGCGGCGCTGGCGTATCGGCCACCCTGGTGAGGCGCGAAATGATCGCCGATTAGGTCCTGAATCCGGGTGATCCCGGCGCCGAAGCCCTGCGGCTCGGCTAGGGCGACGGCGGGCAGAACCTGCATCAGCGTAATTCGGCAGATCTCCGCGGCCTGCGCTTCCGGGAAGCGCGGCAGATCGCGAAACGCTTCGACTTCGCGCACGCCGTGAACGCCGGCCATCTCGGGATCGATGATCAGCACGATCCGCCAGGCATTGGGATATGGCAGGCGCGCAATGACCGGCGGCGGTCCCCCGTCCGATCCGCGTCCGCCATCGACGATCAGGCCGCCCTCCGTGAACGCGCAGAGGCCGACACCGGATCGGTTGCCGCGGTCGAGCGTGGCGGCGAACGAATCTGCGGCGAAGGGCGCCCCGATCAGGCGCGCCATTGCGGCGGCCACCGCCAAACCGAGCTGCGTGCCGGAACCGAAGCCAGCATGGGCCGGGATCGCGCGTTCCACCGCGATGGCGACATCCTCGCCGCCACCGAGATGCGCCGCGGCGGCCCGGACGTAGCCGCGCACGCGTTCCGCTTCCGGTCCCGTGATGGAGGGGTGCAGCGAGCGCCGTGCGGTCAGTGCCAGGGAGGGCTCGTCGATGGCGAGGCCGATGCTTCCGAATCGCCGGCCGAGCCCGCCATGCAGGTCGAGGAAGCCGAAATGCAGCCGCGCCGGTGCTTCAACCCGCACGGCGCCATCTGCGGTGTCTTCGTTCCGCTCGGGGGCGTCGCCCACTGCCAGTTCCTCGCATGCCGCCGGTGCGGCGCGCTTTTCACACGCGGCCTGGGGTAGGGCAACGGTGCCGACCGATCAGAGTTTGGATCGTCGCTTACGGTTTGCCGCGAGACCCTGGAAGGCGGCTGCTGGTGGGGGGGAGATCCGGGATCAAAGGGCGCAGGATCGGCCGAACGATTCGTTTCGCCGTGCAGGCGCCGTCGCGGAATGCACCTGGAAACCTGTCCCCGGCCGTGACGCGGAAGGGCGATAACCGACCATTTCAGCCCAGATCGCCGTCCGTATCCCAGCCATACCCCCTTGCCGCGGTGGGCGGATGAATGCAAACCTAGGCCTCGCGACGGCGTGCCGAGTTTGCCGTCTGCCCGGAACTTGCCGGGCGGGCGCGCCATTCCGACTCTGTGGGCCCCCTGTTTTGGGGTGTGCCCGCTTCGTCCGGTCTTACGGCCGTCGCCCGCTCCGAAGCCAAGCAAGAACGTTGCGAGAGGGAGCATGGCAGCCTGGGTGAAGGGTGGCGCGACGGACGCGGGCACCGCCATCGAGGCGGCCGCGTCCCTCCTCGCCAAGGCGCGCGCGCCGGTGATCGCCGGCCTCAGCGCCGACGTCGCCGCGATCCGTGCGGCCTATGATCTTGCGGGGCGCATCGGTGCCTCTGTCGACACCGCCGGGTCGATCGGGACCTATGCCGAACTCGGCGCGCTGAGCCGGGTCGGGGCCCTGACCTCGACGCCCGCCGAAGCCGTCGGGCGCGCCGATGTGGTGCTGGTGGTGGGTGCTGCGCCCTGGCAGACCCCGCTGATGAAGCGCCTGATCGATACGAAGCCGACCCGCGGTCGCGCTGCGGGATCGGATCGCGCGCTCTTGGCCGTGGGCGCGAACGCCACCGCGTCGCTGGCTTGGCCCGCCGCGGGCGGCCTGACCGAGGCCGTCGGCGTGCTGCGTGCCTTTGCCCGCGGCCACCTCGCCGGCGATGCCCTCCCCGGGCAGATCGCTGCCCGGCTCGCATCCGCTCAGTATGGCGTCCTCCTCTACGATCCCGCCGAACTCGGCGAGGCCGGCATCGAGATGCTTCAGGGGCTCGCCATGGAGCTGAGCGAGACGACACGCTGCTTCACCCTCGCCACCGGCGGCATCGGGCAGGACCGGGCCGTGGTGCCGGTCTCGGCCTGGCTGACCGGACAGGCACCGCGCAGCGGCTTCGGCCGCCGCGTGCCCGAGCACGACCCCTGGCGCTTCGACGCCGCCCGGCAGGTCGCCGCCGGCGAGGCCGACGCGGTGCTCTGGCTCGCCTCCATGCCGGTGGCGTGCCCCGATTGGCTGTCCGCGGTCCCCTCCGTGGCCCTCGTCGCAGATGGCGCGGCGAAGGCTGCCGAAATCGTCATCGCGGTCGGCCAGCCCGGCCGCGATCATGGCGGCGTCCTGTGGAACGAGCCGCGCGCCGCGCTGACCTACTGGCCGGCTTCGGCGCCCACGGATCTGCCGTCGGCCGCGTCGATCCTCGGCGCCCTCACGGAGCGCCTGATCACCGGCCAGCCCGCGTCGAGGAGTGAACCCGCATGCTGAGCGTGATTCGGGGCGGGCGCGTCGTCGATCCGACCGCGTCCCGCGATTCGGTCGGGGATGTCTGGATCGAGGACGGTCAGGTCATTGATCCGCCGGGCCGCGAGGCCGACCACGTCATCGACGCGGCGGGCTGTGTGGTGATGGCCGGCGGCGTCGAGGTGCATTCGCACATCGCCGGCGGCAACGTGATCACCTCGCGGCTGCTCCTACCCGATCTCTATGTGAGCGAGGCTGCGCCTGAGGGTCATCCCTTCGCGCATGCCGGCGGGGCAGCGGCCTGGATCGGCTCGACCTATGCGCGGATGGGCTACACCACCGCGGTCGAGCCTGCGATGCCGCCGACCCACGCGCTGGCTACACAGCTCGAACTCGCCGATATCCCGCTGCTCGACCGCGGGGCCCTGACCGTGATGGGCAACGACGACCAGCTCTTGCAGTTGCTGCGGGAACGCCAGGGCGGCAACGCGGTGCGCGACCTCGTCAGTCTGTCAGTGGCGCAGTCGCGCGGCCTCGGCGTGAAATGCATCAATGCGGGCGGCGCCTCGGCGTTCAAGGACGGTGCCCTGCGCCTGTCGCTCGACGACGAGATCCCCTGCTACGGGCTCTCGACCCGGCAGATCATGGGCTCGCTTCTCGACGCGGTCGAGGAAATCGGCGTCCCGCATCCCCTGCACGTCCATTGCAACAACCTCGGCCTGCCGGGCGCCGACGACAGCTTCATGGCGACGCTCGACGCAGCTGAGGGGCGGCGTATCCACTTCGCCCACGCCCAGTTCTACGCCTACGGCGCGGTCGATCCGGCCAATCCCGGGACCGGCGGTTTCCGCTCGGCCGCCGAACGGATCGCACAGGCGATCACCGACAATCCGAATGCCACCCTCGACATCGGGCAGGTGGTGTTCGGCCAGACCGTAACGGTCTCCCTCGACATCCTGCGCCAGTTCGCGGGGCGGAAGGGCGCCAATCCCAAGAAGTGGGTGCTGAACGCGGGTGATGCCGAGGGCGGCGGCGTGGTGCCGTTCCTGTACCGGCCGCGCGGCCCGACCAGCTCCCTGCAATGGGCGATCGGCTTGGAAATAATGCTGCTCTCAACCGATCCCGAGCGGACGATCCTGACCACGGATCACCCGAACGGCGGTCCGTTCACCCAGTACCCACGCATCATCCACCTGCTGATGGACAAGTCCGAGCGCGACCGCGAGATCGCGGCGCTGCCCAAGATCGTGGGCGAGCGCTCGGGGCTGCCGGGGCTGGAGCGCGAATACACGCTCTTGGAGATCGCGCAGCTCACGCGGTCCGGGCCGGCCAAGCTACTCGGCCTCGCGGATCGCGGTCACCTGCGGGCCGGCGCTCGGGCGGACGTTGCAATTTACCGGGACGAGTCGAACCGCACCGCCATGTTCACCGCCGCCAAGCTCGTCCTCAAGGATGGCGTGCCGATCGTCGAGGATGGCGAGGTGGTGGAGTGGCGCGTCGGACGCACGCTGTCCCTCACCGTCGAGTCCGACGAGGCCATGGCGAAGCGCGCCGATACCTACCTGACGGAGCGGTTCGGCGAGGGCCTCGACAGCTTCGCGGTGCCCGATGCCGCGTTCGGTGAGGACACGGAGAATTTCGAGGCGGTGCCATGTCGGGCGTGATCAGCGGGGCGAGCCGCGGGAACTACGATGTCTGACCTCTCCCTCAACGGTATCCCGGTCATCGACACCTTCGCGGAGGCGTTCGACGTGGCCGGGACCGCCATCGTCGTCACGAACGACACCGCCAAGTGGGCGATGATCGCCGCGACCACGATGACGGGCTTCGCCACCTCGGTGATCGGCTGCGGCGCCGAGGCCGGGATCGACGCCGAGCTGTCGCCGGAGGAGACTCCGGACGGGCGGCCGGGCGTCCGCATCCTGCTGTTCGGCTTCGAACCGAACGGGCTCAAGGAGCAGCTGATCAAGCGGGTCGGCCAGTGCATCCTCACCTGTCCGGGCACGGCCTGCTACGCGGGTGTCGATGGGCCGACCAAGATCAAGCTCGGCGGCGCGATCCGCTATTTCGGCGACGGCTTCGCGATCGCCAAGCGCCTGCCCGACGCCTCCGGCAAGGCGCGGCGCTACTGGCGTATCCCGGTGATGGACGGCGAGTTCCTGTGCGAGGATACGGTCCGGGCGGTCGACGGTGCGGTTGGCGGCGGCAATTTGCTCTTCCTCGGGCGGACCCATGCGGAGACGCTGAAGGTCGCCGAGGTAGCCGTGGAGGCCGCCAAGGCGGTGCCGGGCGCGATCCTGCCGTTCCCAGGCGGGATCGTCCGCTCCGGTTCAAAGGTCGGCGGACGGACCAAGGGCATGATGGCCTCCACCAACGACGCCTACTGCCCGACGCTCAAGGGCCGGGCTGGCTCGGCGCTCCCGGCGGATTGCGGTGTGGTTCTGGAGATCGTGATCGACGCCCTCACTTCGCAGGGTGTGTCCGACTCGATGCGCGCCGGCTTGCACGCAGCGACCGAGATCGGCGGAAAACACGGGCTTATCGCCGTGACGGCCGGCAATTACGGCGGCAATCTGGGACGCCACCACTACCATCTGCGCGACCTGATCGCGCGCGACGACGCCAAGTCGGAGGGCTGAGCCGTGAGCACCCTCACCCTGCGCGCGGCCCCGCCGGAGCGGCTGGACTTTCTGGACATTAACCCTCGGGCGCTCTCGGGTCTGTCCCAAGGCGAGGCCGAGCGCCTGGAGATCGGTACGACCCGGACAGGCGTACGCCTCGGCGACTGCTTCTCCGTTTCCCTCGACGGGTCCGACAGCCTGACCATCGAGGGCGGTCACGAGCGCCTGGATCGGGTCGGGGCGTCCCTGTCCGCGGGCACGATCCGGGTGACCGGCGATGTCGGCCAGCGCCTCGGTGCCGGCATGGCGGGCGGTAGCCTGACGGTCACCCGAAACGCAGGTCCCTACGCGGCTTCCGGTGCGACCGGCGGCACGATCACCATTGAGGGCGATGCCGGCGACTACGCGGGCGGCGCGGTCTATGCCGCCAAGACGGGGCTCGACGGGGCGACGCTGATCATCCGCGGAACCGCGGGCGCGCATCTCGGTGACCGGATGCGGCGGGGGATGATCGTCGCCGGGCGCGCGGGTGCCTTCGCGGGCTCGCGGATGATCGCCGGCACTCTGGCGGCCCTCGCGGCCGGCGACCAGCCGGGGCTCGGCATGCGCCGTGGAACCCTCGTCCTCGGCGCGCACGGGCGTATGGCCGAGACTTTCGTGGAGACCGGCGCGCACGATCTGGTGTTCCTGCGCCTGCTGGCGACGGCCCTGCGCGGCCTCAGCCCGGAGCATGCAGCCCTGCTGGACAAGCCGCTCCGACGCTATTCGGGCGACCTCGCCACCATCGCGAAGGGCGAGATCTGGGTCGCGGCCTGACGCCGCCTGGGCAAGGGGCGTGAAGGCGTCCTATCCTCCCGTTCAAGCCGGCCCGCACGAGGCTGGCAGCCCGGGAACGCGCCCATGCTGCTTCTGCTGTCGATCTGCCTCGTCGCCCAGCCCTCGACCTGCCGCGAGGACCGGATCGAGATGTCGTTCGAGACATCGAGTCCGTTCGTCTGCCTACGCAATTCACAGAGCGCGTTGGCAACCTGGCAGGCCTCCCACCCGGAATGGCACGTCGAGCGCTGGCGTTGCGCCGCCAAGGGAAGCACGCCGAAGGACCTGTGACGGCGCCTTGGCGCGCCGGCCGGGCAGTGTCATGCTGAGCCCTGCTTCGAGGGCGGCCCCATGCGCTCGTTGAAGACCCGCTTCGCGCTGCTCCTGGGCAGCACCGCCATCGTGGTGATCCTGGCTGCTGCGGCGGCGCTGGCGGCGATCGGCGCCGCGGAGCGGACCGTAGACCGAACGCTCGAAGCGCAGCGGCGCCTGGAATTGTTGGCCGAGCTGTCCGGCCGCCTCACGCAGTTCGGTCTCGCCGCCGTCGAGACCGTGGGCAATCCCGACGGACAGCCCGAGGCGATGGCGATCGCCCGCGACAATGCCGATCGCGCCCTGCGGACCGTCGACGAGGCCCTGGCCAAGAGCTTTCCGCCGAGCGACGACCCCACCGACCGGATGCAATATGCCGCGCGAACCCGCCCGATGGCCGCTTTGCGTGCCGCCCGCGCGGTCCTCGACCGGCAGGTGGCTCAGATCAATCGCCAGACCGAGCCTGAGCGGCGGCAGGACGCGATCAAGGGCGCGCTCAACGGCTTCGGCGCCATGACGGGCCAGCCGCTCTCATTCCTCATCGAGGTGGAACGGCGGAGCATGGCACTCGGCTCCGAGCAGGCCCGGGCGCTTTCGGAGCGCCTACGCCTCGCCGCGGCTGCGGCGGTGACGGCGGCCCTCGTGCTGCTGGCGATCCTGTACCGTGGCGTCACCCGGCCGACGCTGGCGCGGATCGAGGAGGTCCGCCGGGCCGCGAGCGCCATCGGACACGGTGCCCTGGACACCCGCCTGTCCGTCGCAACCCGCGACGAGCTCGGCCTCCTGATGACCAACGTCAACCGCATGGCGGCGCGCCTTGCCCGGCGGGAATTGCGGGTCGTGGCCGACCGGGCGGCGCTGGAGGACACGGTCGCGGCCCGGACGGCGGATCTGCGCGCCGCCAATGTCCGTCTCGAATCCATCGATCAGTCCCGGCGGCGCTTCTTCGCCGATGTCAGCCACGAGCTGCGCACGCCGCTCACCGTGATCCTGGGCGAGTGCGATCTCGCGTTGCGGGGGGCCTCCCGCGGCGCCGATCCCGGGCCGGTCTTCGCCACGATCAAGAAGCGCGCGCAGCGGCTGAAGCTGCGGGTCGAGGATCTGCTGCGCGTCGCCCGGTCGGAAACCGGCGAGATCGCGTTCGACAAGCGGCCCCTCGGGCTCGCCCTGGTTTTGTCGGAGGCGGTGGACAACATGACCTCCGAGGCCGCCCGGCGTCGCGTCGCGCTGTCCCTTAATCCGGGGACCCGGGATGTCGAGAGCCTCGCGGATCGCGAGTGGATCCGGCAGACGGTGGAGAGCCTCGTTGATAACGCCCTGCGCCACGCCGCCGGGCTCACCCGGGTCGAGGTCGCGCTGTCTGCCGGCCCGGGCCCGGTCGGGCGGATCACCGTGACGGATGACGGGCCGGGATTTGGCACCTCCGAAGCCGACCTGTTCGAGCGCTTCAAGCGCGGCGCCGGCGCGGGGCCCGATGAGACGGGCTTCGGCATCGGCCTCGCCCTCGCGCGCTGGATCGTCGAGCAGCATGGCGGGACCATCCGGCTGGGCGCGGGACCGGACGGGTGCGGCGCCCGCGTCAGCCTGGACATCCCGGCGCTCGATCCGGCATGGGAGTCGGGCACGGCCGGGGACGCGGCCGGCGCCGCACAGGTGAGGGAGCCGACCGCATGACGCGGATCCTGATCGTCGAGGACGATATCGATATCCGCGGCCTCCTGGCCCGGGGTCTGGAGGCGGAGGGGTTCGAGGTCGGCACGGCGGCCTGCGTCGACGAGGCGCTCAAGGCGGCGCACGATCCGGCACCCGGGGCGGTGCTGCTCGACATCGGTCTGCCGGACGGGTCGGGCCACGATGTCTGCCGCTCCCTGCGGGAAGGCGGGTTCTCCGGCGCCATCCTGTTCCTGTCCGCCCGCGACGAGATCCGCGACCGGGCCGAGGGTCTGGCGCTCGGAGCCGACGACTACATCGTCAAGCCGTTCGAGTTCGACGAGCTGGTTGCGCGCCTGCGCACGCACCTGATGCGGCGCGAGCAGGCCGAGGCGCCCCGCTCAAGGATCACGGCAGGCCGACTGAGTCTTGACCTCGACACACGTCAGGCGAGCTGCGGCGAGGCCAGTGCCCGACTCACTCCCCGCGAAGCCGATTTGCTCGCCATGCTGATGGAGAGCATCGGCAAGCCCGTCTCGCGCGCGGACATCTTCGACCGGCTCTGGGCCAGCCAGGGCGGTCTGTCGCTCAACGTGGTCGACGTCTACATCGGCTATCTGCGTTCGAAGATGGCCGATTTCGTACGTTATGGCGGCCCGGCTTTGACCACCGTGCGCGGCAAGGGCTTCATGCTGGAGCTGCGCGGCCCGGACTTTCGACAATGACCAACTGTACTTAAGTCCTACCGACCGACGTTTCCCGTAGGTTTCCGGAACTTTAGGAAGTGTCACACGAAAATTTTGGGAGGATCAGGCAACTTAGTGCTTGAAGCCTGCCCTTGAATCGTCGATACCGGTGCCGCGCCTAAAAACGAGAGCGCCATCAGTGTCTTAGGGTCTTCTTAAGATCCATGCGACGCTCGGTGAGGATACCGCCAAGGAGAAACACCATGAAGTGGGCTGCCCCGATCGTGTCCGAGATCTGCGTCGGCATGGAAGTGACGAGCTACGAGTCGGCCGAGATCGACACCTTCAACTGAGTTTTTACGGGCCGGGGATCTCGGGAGCCGCACCATGCGCGTCGTGATCCTCGGTTCCGCGGCCGGCGGCGGCCTTCCCCAGTGGAATTGCCGCTGCCCCATCTGCACGCTGGCGCGGTCCGACCCGGACCGGGTGCGACCCCGGACCCAGTCGAGCATCGCAGTGTCCGCGAACGGGTCGGATTGGCTGCTGATCAACGCCTCTCCGGATATCCGCCAACAACTCTTCGACAATCGAGCGATGCATCCGCGTGAGGGCCTGCGCCATTCGCCGATCCGCGCCGTGCTGTTGACCAACGGCGACGTCGATCATGTCGCGGGCTTGCTGACGCTGCGCGAAGGTCAGCCGTATACGCTCTACGCCACGGGCGGGATTCTCGACTCGGTGAACGCCAATCGCGTCTTCGACGTAATGGCTGCCGGCGTCGTAGCCCGTGAGGCCGTCGGCATGGATGCGCGATTCGAGCCCTTGACCGGCTTGTCGGTTACACTCTTCCCCGTCCCCGGCAAGGTGCCGCTCTGGCTGGAGGACGAGACCATGGAGATCGGCGCCGAGACCGAGACGACGGTCGGCGCCTTGATCGAAGCCGGCGGCCGGCGCCTCGCCTATATTCCTGGATGCGCGCGGGTGACGGACGGGTTGCGGGCGCGCATCGCCGGTGTGGATGCACTGCTGTTCGACGGCACGGTTCTGCACGACGACGACATGATCCGGGCCGGCGTCGGAACGAAGACCGGCTGGCGCATGGGGCACGTGCCGATGCGCGGCGCGAACGGTTCGATCGACGCCCTCGCGGCGACCGAGATCGGGCAGCGCATCTTCGTGCACATCAACAACACCAATCCCGTGTTGGTCGAGGGATCCCCGGAGCGCGGGGATGTCGAGGCGGCCGGGTGGACAGTGGCGCATGACGGTCTGAGCCTGTCGCTGTAGCCAGACCCGTCGAATCCACACCCTTCTCCTGACGTGCGGCGAAGCCGCATCGAAGGATGATCCCAGGGATCGCGCGGCGGGCCGGTGGCCTCCTTCGAGACCTGCGCTTCGCTCCGGCAGCTCAGGATGCCGGTGTGGATCGGGAACGCTGGCCGAGGGTCGAACGACGCGACAGAATATCTCGGCCGACGTGGACTGTTGGGCCGACCGGTTGTCGGCACTATATCGTCTCCGAGTTCAGGAACACGCCCCGTGCGCCGAGGGCGGGACGACACAGGAAACGCGACCCGAGAACGGACGCCGGACACGCCATGAACGCAGTTTTCCCGACCCCCGATACCGCCGAGAGCCAGCGTCTCCTCAGCCCCGAGGAATTGGAGGCCGCGCTACGCGATATCGGTGCGCGCCGCTACCACATCCTGCACCCGTTCCATCGTCTGCTCCATGATGGAAAGCTGTCGAAAGATCAGGTCCGGGCTTGGGCGCTCAATCGCTACTACTACCAAGCCATGATTCCGGTGAAGGACGCTGCCGTCCTGGCCCGGATGACCGACGCGTCGCTCCGGCGGATCTGGCGCCAGCGTATCGTCGATCACGATGGCGATCACGAGGGTGACGGCGGGATCGAGCGCTGGCTCAAGCTCGCGGAGGGCGTCGGATTCGACCGGGACTACGTGCTCTCGACCCACGGGATCCTCTCGGCGACGAAGTTCTCGGTGGAGGCCTACGTCCATTTCGTCTCGGAAAAGAGCCTGCTGGAGGCAATCGCCTCGTCGCTGACCGAGATGTTCTCGCCGACCATCATCTCCGAGCGTGTCGCCGGGATGCTGAAGAACTACGACTTCATCACCAAGGACACGTTGGCCTATTTCGATAAGCGCCTCACCCAGGCGCCGCGAGATGCCGATTTCGCCCTCGACTACGTGAAACGGCACGCGACCACGCCGGAATTGCAGCGTCAGGCGATGGCCGCGCTGACCTTCAAATGCAACGTCCTCTGGACCCAGCTCGACGCCCTGTACTTCGCCTACGTCGCCCCCGGCATGATCCCGCCAGATGCGTGGCGCCCGGGCGAAGGCCTCGTCGCCGAGCAGCCGCAGGTTCAGGCCGCCGGTGCCGGCCGCAAGATGCTGGCCGAAGATCGTCCGCGACTGCCCCGGGGTGTTCGGCTGCGGAATGACGAGACCCGGGGCAAGTGGGTCCTCCTCGCCCCCGAGCGCACCTTCGACCTGGACGACAATGCCGTGGCGGTTCTGAAGCTCGTCGATGGCAATCGGAGCGTGGCGGCGATCGCCGACGAGCTGGGCCAGACCTATGCGGCCGACCCGCGCGCCATCGAGACCGATATCCTGGTGATGCTCGACGGGTTGGCCGAGAAACGGGTTCTGGAGCGATGAACGCTGTCACACCGAATCGCCCCGAGGCACTGGCCCCGGTGGGTCTGCTTGCCGAGCTGACCCACCGCTGCCCGCTGCGTTGCCCCTACTGCTCCAACCCGCTCGAGCTCGACCGCCGCTCCGGAGAGCTCGACACGGCGACGTGGCAGCGTGTTCTCACGGAGGCAGCGGGCCTCGGCGTGCTGCACGTCCATCTCTCAGGCGGCGAGCCGACGGCGCGCAACGACATCGTCGAGATCACCAAGACTTGCGCGGATCTCGGCCTCTACTCGAACCTGATCACGTCGGGCGTCGGTGGGGCGTTGGGCAAGCTCCAGGCCCTCTACGATGTCGGGCTCGACCACGTGCAGCTCTCGGTGCAGGGCGTCGACGCACAGAATGCCGAGCGGATCGGCGGCCTGAAGAACGCGCAGCCCCAGAAGTTCGAATTCGCCGCCAAGGTGGTGGAACTCGGCCTGCCGTTGACGCTGAATTCGGTGATCCACCGCGGCAACATTCACGAGGTGCCGGGCTTCATCGATCTCGCTGTCAAGATGGGCGCCAAACGGCTCGAAGTGGCCCACACGCAGTATTACGGCTGGGCCTACGTCAACCGCGCCGCGCTGATGCCCAATAAGGCGCAGGTGGACGAGTCGATCCGGATCGTCGAGGCCGCCCGGGAGCGGCTGAAGGGCCAGCTCGTCATCGATCTCGTGGTGCCGGATTATTACGCCAAATATCCGAAGGCCTGTGCGGGTGGCTGGGGCCGCAAGCTCATGAACGTCACGCCACAGGGCAAGGTCCTCCCTTGCCACGCCGCCGAGACGATTCCCGGCTTGGAGTTCTGGCACGTTGGCGATCATTCGCTGGGTGAGATCTGGCGCGACTCGCCGGCCTTCACGGCCTATCGCGGCACCGACTGGATGAAGGAGCCCTGCCGCTCTTGCGACCGGCGCGAGAAGGATTGGGGCGGTTGCCGCTGCCAGGCCCTGGCTTTGGCCGGGGACGCTGCCGCCACCGACCCGGCCTGCTCGCTCTCCCCGCTTCACGACAAGGTGCGGGCGCTCGCCGTCGAGGAAGCGGCCGAGAACCCGCCCGATTATGTCTATCGGACGATCGGCAGCAACGTCCGGTCGCCGTTCAAGGAGGAAGTTCACTCGTGAGAGTTGTTGCCACGACTGCCTTCGTGCTGGTGCTGGCCGCGCTGTCTGCCGCGGCCGAAGACGCACCGAAGCCTGCCGCCGTAACCCAGGCCAACGCCGCGGCTCCGCCCTCAGCGTCCGATCTGCTGTTCGATCAGCCCCAGATGAAGAACGCGGCGCCGGGCTCCACGATCACCTACGATTACCTGCGCCGATCCGGCATTGCGGGTGGACCGTTCGGCGCGCCGCTGCAGGATACGCTGGTCCTTAAGGTCGAGCCCGGAAAGAGCTCGGACGCCCGGGACATCAGCGTCACGATGTTCTCCGGCTTGAACCGCGTGCCGGCCGGCCCGTTCGAGGATATGGCGGGCAACCCGGTCGTGTCGCTCTTCCTGGAGAACCATCTGAAGGGGTTGGCCAAGGTGCTTGAGGCCAACCCGCGCTACCTGAAGCTCGCGATCCGCAAGGGTCTGCGCGAGAAGGCCGTCGTGACGCCCACGAAAGTGAATTTCGGCGGTAAGGACATCGACGCCTGGCAGGTCGTGACCAAGCCGTTCGCAGGCGACGCGTTGGCGCAGCGCATGCGCGGCATGGACGACATGACCTATACCTTCGTCACGGCCCCGTCGGTCCCCGGCGAGATCGTCTCGATCGAGGCGTCCTCGAAGAACCAGGACGGTGGCGAGTTGCTGGAGGAGAAGCTGAACTATGATCAGAAGGCTGGCTGAACGCGGCGCGCTGGCCGTCCTCGCCCTGACGCTGTCGGGGCTGGCCGGCTGGGCGGCGGAAGAAAATGATTACCCGACCGATGCGCGGGTCGATTATGTGTTCGGCTGCATGGCGGCCAACGGCCAGACCCGGGACAGCTTGCAGAAATGCTCCTGCTCGCTCGACCAGCTCGCTGCGATCCTGCCCTACGACAAGTACGTGCAGGCCAGCACGGTCCTGTCGATGCGGCAGGGCATCGGCAACCGCGCCAACGAGTTCAAGTCGACCAAGATCTTCGACGACAAGGTCGCCGAACTTCGGCGTGCTCAGGCCGAGGCCGAGATCCGCTGCTACCACGGGTAGGCAAGTGAGGCCGGCGTTGCGCCGGCCTCGCGATTGACGCACACCGGGCCCCCAAAGCGCGCACGTGAACGGGACCCGCACCGTGACCCCCTCTCCCGGCTTGTCCGACCTGCTCCCCAATCTCGGCGGACGCACGCTGGTGATGGGCATCCTCAACGTCACACCCGATTCCTTCTCCGACGGGGGCCTGTTCACCGGAACAGACGCGGCGATCGCCCAAGCCGAGCGGCTGGTGGCGGAGGGGGCCGCGATCCTCGATATCGGGGGTGAATCGACCCGCCCCGGCCATGTCCCGGTGCCGGCCGAGGAAGAGCAGGCCCGCGTCCTGCCGGTGATCCGCGCCGTGGCGCCGCGATTGGCCGTGCCAATCTCAATCGACACCTACAAGGCGTCGACAGCCCGCGTCGCCCTGGAGGCCGGCGCGCGGATCGTCAACGACGTCTGGGGCCTGCAGCGCGAACCCGATATCGCCACGGTTGCGGCCGCGCACGGAGCGCCGGTCATCATCATGCACAACCGTGCGACGATCGAGCCGGATATCGACATCGTCGCCGACATGCTGGCCTTCTTCGAGCGCTCGCTCGATATCGCGCATCGCGCCGGCATCGACGACGCCAACATCATGCTCGACCCCGGGGTCGGGTTCGGCAAGACCTGGGCGCAGCATCTCGACGCGCTGCGCCGTCTGCCCGAGATCCGGGCACTGGGCTTCCCGGTCCTGGTTGGGGTCTCACGCAAATCCCTGCTCGGCCGGTTGCACGACCGAGAGAGCCGTCCGGCCGACCGCCTGACCGGGTCGCTTGCCGCCCATGCCGTCGCGGCGACGCTCGGTGCCGACATCGTGCGGGTGCATGATGTGGCGGCCCATGTCGACGCCATGCGAGTGGTCGATGCCGTGATGCGGCCGGAGATACAGTGACGATGGCGGGCGACCTTATCCGGGTGACGCGGATCGCCGTGTTCGGCCGGCACGGGCTGTTGCCCGAGGAGGCGGTTCTCGGCCAGCGCTTCTATATCTCGCTCGAAGCGCAACTGGATCTCGGCGAGGCGGGACGCACCGACGACGTTGCCGGCACGGTGAGTTACGCGGACCTCACGCAGATCGCCGTGGAGATCGCCACGGAGCGCCGCTTCAATCTGATCGAGGCGCTTGCCGAGACGATCGCAGCAACGATCCTGGACAAGTTCGCGCGGGTGGCGGCGATCGTGGTGCGGGTCGACAAGCCGAGCGCACCAGTCCCAGCGATTCTGGACGGCGTCAGCATCGAGATTCTGCGGCGCCGTGGAGTCCGCGCATGAAGGCGTACCTCGGCATCGGCAGCAACATCGGCGACATGGCCGCGATGCTCGACAGGGCCGTGGCGGGTCTCGCGGCGACGCCAGGCATCCGTGTCGTTGCGCGCTCAGCCGATTACCGCACGCCGCCCTGGGGCAATACCGATCAGCCCTGGTTTCTCAACGGCGCGCTTGCGGTGGACACCGATCTCGATCCGCATCGCCTGCTGGATGCCTGTCTGTCGATCGAGCACGATCTGGGACGCGTGCGCGAGGAGCGCTGGGGACCGCGGGTCATCGACATCGACGTCCTGGCCTACGAAGGCGCCGCCGTGGACGATGCCCGTCTCGTCCTGCCGCATCGCTATGTGCGCGAACGGGCCTTCGTTCTGGTCCCGCTGGCCGAGATCGCGCCGAGCCTCGTCATCGGCGGCGAGCGGGTTGAGGATGCGCTGGCAAAGCTCGATCGGAGCGGCATCGAGCGGGCCTGAACCGGTTCAGCGCTCGCCTGGCTGGGCCAGCTTGTTCTCTTCCTCGTCGAGAAGCGGAACGTTGTAGTCGCGAAGCACGGCGTCAATATCGGCCTTGCGCTTGCGCAGCACGCCGTTCAGCGTGCGCTTCCAATCGTTCTCGCCGATCCGTACGCCCATGGCGATCCGATAGGCCATAGGCGGCCGCTCCGGCTCCTTCAGCAAGGGCACGACGTTCATCGCCGTCCCGGATTGCTTGGCGAGCCAACCCGCTGCGGGTCCCCACAACACCGCGGCATCGATCTCCTTCGCAGCCAGCGCCGCAACGATCTCGGCCGCCACAGTCTGGTGCTTGCGCGCCGGGTCCAGCTGATAGGGTGCGTAGGCCTTCATATTCGAGACCAGCCCGAGATCGCCCATCCGATTGACCGGCGGCGTGCCGGCGATCACGCCGATGCTTTTTCCCTTCAGGCGCGCATCGTCGAGGCCTGTAATGCCGTCGAACTCGCCGGCCCGTGTTACCAACGTGTAGGCGGAGCGGTAATAGGGATTGGACGTCTGGACGAGGTCGCCGCCGAAGGCTGTACCCATGATGACATCACAAAGGCCGGTCCCGAGCGTGTTGCGCACGAAACCGGGCCCTTGCGTCAGCCAGTAATAGCGGATCTTGACCTTGAGCTCGTCGGCAATAATCGCAGCGATCTTGTTCTCGAAGCCGTCATCCTTGCGTTCGGAGAACGGCATGTTGCCCGGGTCCCCACAGACGCGCAGCACGTCCGTCGTCACCGTATCCGGCAGATGCTGGGCGAGCGCCCCCTGCGCCGTCGTCACAAACAGGGCGCAGAGGGCGAGGATCCGGGCAAGAAGCGCCATCAGAAGCCCATACACTCCTTCTCGGCCTTCTTCGCCGCGTCGGGCTTATCTTCGTGCTCGGAGGGACGGATACGTCCGATCGCCCCGGCGGCGCGCGCCTTCAGATAAACGTATAAGTCGTCAGAGTAACACATGACGTTCTTGTTGTCGCCGAAGGCCGGCATGACCTTCTGCTCGGAAGCATTCACGTCTTGCTTGCCGCCGACTAGGATGCCGATGAACTCCTCGTAGGAGAGGTGCTTCAGCGAGTCTTTCAGGGCCGGGGCGTAGGTCGAGCCCATGCCGTCGGGACCGTGGCAGACGTGGCATTCGGCGTGATAGCGGCGGTAACCCGAGTAGGTATACCAATCGAGCATCTTGCCGTCCTGGGTCACGTGGAACGTGGGGTGACCTTCGGCGTCCATGTACTTGCCGTCTTCGATCTTCACGGCGGCATCCCGCTTGAGCAACGCGGGATCCTGCTCTGCCGTCTTGTCGTTCGCGTTCAAGGAGTCGGCGAGCTTGGGGTCGGCAGCGGGCTTGGCATCCTCAGCATGTACGGCAACCGCGGAAACGGTCGCTAGGGCGAGGGCGGCGATAACCGGCCGCGTTACGATCTTGCTGAGGTTGAGCAACGCATCTGTCTCCCAGTTCCGAGGCTTTGCGTCTTTGTACGAACGACAGCCTCTTACGAGTAAGTCTAATCAAAAGAGTGCCGGCGCGGAAGCCCGCGCCGGCACCGATTTCACCTTGTACCCTGCGGCCGATTAGTTCGGCAGGGCGAAGACGGTCAGCTGGCCGCCCAGGTTGGTGTACTGCGACAGGGCCGCATAGCCACCCACCGCGCCGAGGCCGGCGTTCGGGTCGGTCAGGCCGGCCGCGAGGCCGATGCCGGCCCAGCCACCGACGCCCGACAGGACGCCGACGTACTGCTTGCCCTTGTGCTGGTAGGTCATCACGTTGCCGATGATGCCCGACGGGGTCTTGAACTTGAACAGCTCCTTGCCGGTCTTGTCGTCGACCGCCTTCAGGTAACCCTCAAGCGTTCCGTAGAACACCACGTCGCCAGCGGTGGCCAGAGCACCGGACCACACCGAGAACTGCTCGGCGTCGGACCACTTGATCTTGCCGTTGACGCCATCCCAAGCGATGAAGTTGCCCATGCCGCCGTGCGAGTTCGGGGCCGGGTACATCGAGAGGGTCGCACCGACGTAGGGCTGGCCCGGGGTGTAGGTCACCCGGAACGGCTCGTAGTCCATGCAGACGTGGTTGGTGGGCACGTAGAACAGCTGGGTCTTCGGCGAGTAGGCCGCAGGCTGCTGATCCTTGGTACCAAGCGCCGCCGGGCAGATGCCCTTGGAGTTGGTGTCTTCACCGTTCTGCTCGGTCGAGTACTTCGACACGACCAGCGGACGGCCGTAGGTCTTCGACCCCTTGTCCATGTCGACTTTGGTCGCCCAGTTGACGGCCGGATCGAACTTCTCGGCGACCAGCAGGCTGCCGTCCGCGCGGTTCAGCGTGTAGCCGAAGCCGTTACGGTCGAAGTGGGTCAGGAGCGGCTGCTCCTTGCCGTCGATCTTCTGATCCGTGAGGATCATCTCGTTGATGCCGTCGTAATCCCACTCGTCGTGGGGAGTCATCTGGTAGACCCACTTGGCGACGCCGGTATCCGGGTTACGCGCCCAGATGGTCATCGACCACTTGTTGTCGCCCGGACGCTGCTTGGGGTTCCAGGTCGAGGGGTTGCCCGAGCCGTAGTACATCAGGTCGAGCTTGGGATCGTAGGAGAACCAGCCCCAGGTGCAACCGCCGCCGGTCTTCCACTGATCGCCTTCCCAGGTCTTCAGCGAAGAATCCTTGCCGACAGGCTTGCCGAGGTAGGTCGTCTTCTCCGGGTCGATCAGCATCTGATCGTCCGGGCCCTCGGAGTAGCCGCGCCACACCTTCTTGCCAGTCTTCAGGTCGTAGGCGGTGACGTGGCACTGCACGCCGAACTCGCCGCCCGAGATGCCGACGATGACCTTGTCCTTGACCGGCAGAACCGTCGCGGTGTTGGTCTCGCCCTTCTTCGGGTCGCCGTTCACGACAGACCAGTTGACCTTGCCGGTCTTGGCGTCGAGCGACACGACCGTGGTGTCGGCCTGGTGCAGGATGATGGTGCCGTCGGCGTAGGCCAGACCACGGTTGACCGTGTCACAGCACATGACCGGGATCACGGACGGATCCTGCTTGGGCTCGTACTTCCAAACGATCTTCGCCTCGTGGTCGAGATCGAGGGCGTACACGATGTTCGGGAACGGCGTGTGCACGTACATCATGTTGCCGACGACGAGCGGCGAGCCCTCGTGGCCACGCAGAACGCCGGTCGAGAAGGTCCAGGCGACCTGGAGGTTCTTCACGTTCGACGCGTTGATCTGGTCGAGCTTCGAATAGCGGGTGTTGGCGTAATCGACCGTCTGAAGTGCCTGCTCCGCCGGGTTGGCGATGCTCTTCAGAACGCTTTCGTTGGCCAGCGCCGGCGCGGCAACCGCCGCAACGCCCGCGCCGAGCGCAAGGAGATGCACTGCTCTCATGGGTTCCTCCGACAAGTCTTTGAGAATACTCGCGACACACCAAGAGTGCGGTGTCGCGCGGACTCCGACCTGACTATTTGCGACAGGGATGGACGCCTCGGTAGCGGGCTTCATCGACTTTAAGAGATCTTCAGATCCCTTAGCCAGGAACCACCATCCCTGAGGCGGTCCCCTCGAAACCGAGGCTTGCCCGGACCTTAAGAGATTTTTGAGCGCCGTCAACTCGCTGTTCCACCGATGTCGACACAGGATGAAGGCTTATTCCGAGGTTACAGAAGGCCATTGATCGTCATCATTCCGCGTTAGGAATGGTGCGCTGCACAATCGATTTATTGTTTGGTGTCGGCGTTCTCACGGCGATGTGACAGCGTCCTATGCAGGACTTGCATCTGGGAAAGCGTTGCTGTGCAGGCTCATGCGCTGGCTGCGCTGATAGTGGTTGGATAGCCTACGGCCTTCACGACGCCGCGTCAGTCGTCAACGGCGATGCGGTATCGGATTGCTCTGTCAAAGGGGGCTATCGAGGCTCTGAAGACCTGTGCGCCCAGTCGCCGCATCCTCAGAGGAGCCGGTCTCTTTCCCCATTAGAAGTGTAGGGCGCGACAAATTGCCGAATCTTCCCGGCCAGCTGGGCTTTGATCGCGCCCGGTTTTCGGTCCCGGGCATCGTGGCGAGCCGAAGAGGCGTCATCGGTCAGAGCGTTCCGACCGGGCCGGTGCTCTCGAACTCGGCGGTGTCACCGACGAGGTCGGTCATCGCGATGTCGAGCCGTCGCCCGTTCGCAAGCCGAAGCTGCGCGTCCGGTTCGAGCCAAATCGGCTTCAGATTGGTGTGGCTGCCGTGAAGCGTGCCGTGGGCGACGACACCGACCTCCCGCCGTTCGACGATCACGCGGTAGCGGACCCGCACCGAACCGCATCCCTCCGCCGTAACGAGACCGCGGCCGGTCAGTGTCTTCAGGACTTCGTTCGGCTCGAACATACGCGGGACGCACGGGCGGGAAGGAACGGCAACCAGGTTGCCATTTAATCCCGCCCACCGGCCAAGTCACGCCTTCACGGCTCGGTTATTGAGAGCCCGGCATCGGCCGGTCAGTCCACAGCGGGCGAAGCCGGTTCGAGATCCCGCACCACGATCCGGCCGGCCTCGACGGACAGCGCCAGCCGGCCCTGCTTCAATGCGAGCGCCTTCTCACCGAACAGCATGCGCCGCCAGCCTTCGAGGGCGGGGACGTTGGCGCGATCATCGTCGGCGATCGCTTCGAGATCATCGACGGTGCCGATGATCTTCGGCGCCACGCCTTCGGCTTCGCAGACCGCCTTAAGCAGCACCTTCAGGAGTTCGACGATGGCGCCGTTGCCACCGCCCCGGCGTAGCCGCTCCGGCATGCGAATGTCGGCCGTATCCCGCGACAGCCCGCGCTCCACCGCCGCAAGGATGTCGGTGCCCGTGCGGGATCGCTCGAAGCCGGCCGGAATCGTTCGCAGGCGGCCCAGGGCTTCGACGCTCCGGGGCGCCGCGGAAGCGATGTCGATCACCGCTTCATCCTTGAGCACCCGCCCACGTGGGACGTTGCGGGTCTGCGCTTCGCTCTCGCGCCACGCGGCGACTTCCATCAGCACAGCGATTTCGCGCGGCTTGCGCATGCGGCCGGAAAGCCGCCGCCACGCCTGGGACGGATCGGCCCGGTAGGTCTCGGGCGAAGTCAGGACCGCCATCTCCTCGTCGAGCCACGCGCCACGGTCGGTGCGCAGCAGTTCGGCGACAAGGACCTCGTAGACTGTGACGAGGTGGGTGACGTCCGACAGGGCGTAGGTCAGCTGCGCCTCGGATAGGGGCCGCCGGGACCAGTCGGTGAACCGGGACGACTTGTCGATCTTGGCCTTGGCGACGTCGTTGACGAGCTGCTCGTACGAAACGGAATCGCCGTAGCCGCACACCATGGCGGCGACCTGCGTGTCGAAGAACGGGTGCGGCAGGATTCCGCCCATCATCCAGACGATCTCGAGGTCCTGGCGAGCGGAATGGAAGACCTTCACGGTCCGCGTATCCGCCATCAAGTCAATGAACGGCTGCAGATCGATCCCCGGCGCCAGGGGATCGACCAGGACGGCAGTGCCGTCCGGGGCCGCCATCTGGATCAGGCAAAGCTTGGGGTAGTAGGTCGTCTCGCGCATGAACTCCGTGTCGACGGTCACGAAGGGTTGCGCGGCCAGACGCGTACAGATGTCCCGCAGGGTGTCGGTCGAAGAAATCAGATCCATGAAACGGCTATACGCAACCGACGCGGCGGTGGGGAGCGAAACCCGCGCCGCGTCCCTGTTTTTCCCGCATTCCCCATCATGAACCCCGTGTCGAGGAAACCGTCAGGGGTCGCGAGGCGGCCCTCCGGCGCGCTTGTCCCTGTCGCTTGATCCGAAGGGTATCGGCCCGGCGCTGCGCCTCGGCGCGCCCGAGCAACCGATCGAGAATACCGGTCTCGATGCGTTCGCCGGTGGCGCCATCCATGAGGCGGCGGATCCGGTCGACCCGGAAACCGCGATAGCCGCCCCGCCGGGCGTCAATGCCGCCGAGAAGGGTCCGGCCCGGTCCGAGCCTGAGTTCGCGCGCGTCGAGGGAACGGTTGCTCCAGGCACCGGACGCGTCCTCGTAGACGAGGTCGAAATGCCCACCGAGCGGCAGCGTCCGCCACGCGCCCGGACGCGCGTCGACGGGGGTAGCTCGGCCGACCCCGGATGGGAGAAAAACGTTGTTGATCATGGACATGATATGGGGATTGCCGGGCCCGTCCGGTAGTGTGACGGGCGTCGCCGAAGCCGTTTCCCGAGGCGTCGGCTGCGGACCGCGCTTGACTTGGGGGGGCTCGCGTGAATGGTGCCGGCCTTCCCACAGAAGAAGCCCGTCATGCATCGTTACCGTTCCCACACCTGCGGGGCGCTCCGCCCGTCCGATGTCGGGCAGGCCATCCGCCTTTCAGGCTGGTGCCACCGCATCCGCGACCACGGCGGTGTGCTCTTCATCGATCTGCGCGATCATTACGGGCTGACGCAGTGCGTGATCGATTCCGATTCCCCGGCATTCAAAGCGGCTGATGCCGTGCGCTCGGAATGGGTTGTGCGGATCGATGGCCGCGTGCGGACCCGCCCGGCCGGCACCGAGAACCCCGAGCTGCCGACCGGCGTCGTAGAAGTCTATATCGATGACCTGGAGGTGCTGGGCCCGGCGGGCGAGCTGCCGCTGCCGGTCTTCGGCGATCTGGAATACCCGGAAGAGACGCGGCTGCGCTACCGCTTCCTCGACCTGCGCCGGGAGAAACTCCACGCGAACATCATGAAGCGCGGCGCGATCATCGATTCGCTCCGCCGCCGGATGCGCGACGGTGGCTTCTTCGAGTTTCAGACACCCATTCTCACGGCGTCGAGCCCGGAGGGCGCCCGCGACTATCTGGTGCCGTCGCGGGTCCATCCCGGCAAGTTTTACGCGCTGCCGCAGGCGCCGCAGCAGTTCAAACAGCTGACGATGATCGCGGGCTTCGACCGCTACTTCCAGATCGCGCCGTGCTTCCGCGACGAGGATGCCCGCGCCGACCGCTCGCCGGGTGAGTTCTACCAGCTCGATATCGAGATGAGCTTCGTCACCCAGGAGGATGTGTTCCAGGCGGTGGAGCCGGTTCTGCGCGGGGTGTTCGACGAATTCGCCCAGGGCAAGCGCGTCACGCAGGAATTCCCGCGGATCACCTATGCGGATTCGATGCTGAAATTCGGTGTCGATAAGCCGGATCTGCGCAATCCGCTGATCATCGCCGACGTGACGGACTTGTTTGCCCGCGAGGACGTGGCCTTCAAGGCGTTCAAGGGTGTGATCGCCGGCGGCGGCGTGGTCCGGGCGATCCCGGCGACCGGGGCGGCGGCACAGTCGCGCTCGTTCTTCGACAGGCTGAACGACTGGGCGCGCTCCGAGGGTGCCCCTGGGCTCGGCTACGTCGTGTTCGAGGAGGAGAACGGGCAGCTCACCGGCAAGGGGCCGATCGCCAAGTTCATCCCGGCCGAGGTCCAGGCGCTGATCGCCGAGCGGGCCGGGGCCAAGGCGGGCGATGCGGTGTTCTTCTCCGCCGGCGTCGAGGGCAAGGCGGCCGGGCTCGCCGGCAAGGCGCGCATCCGAATCGGCGACGAGCTGGGCCTCTGCGACAAGGACCAGTACGCCTTCTGCTGGATCACCGACTTCCCGATGTACGAGTGGAGCGAGGAGGAGAAGCGGATCGATTTTTCGCACAATCCGTTCTCCATGCCGAACATCGATCGCGAAGAGTTCCTCGCGCTCGATCTCGAAGCACTGGCCTCAGAGGACGAGACCGGCGCCAACACCAAGAAAATCCTCGGCATCAAGGCGTTCCAGTACGACATCGTCTGCAACGGGATCGAGCTGTCGTCCGGTGCGATCCGGAACCACCGTCCCGACGTGATGGAGAAGGCGTTCGCCATCGCGGGCTACGGCCGCGAGGTGCTTGAGGAGAAGTTCGGCGGCATGCTGAATGCGCTCCGCATGGGCGCCCCGCCGCACGGTGGCATCGCGCCGGGTGTCGACCGCATCGTCATGCTCCTGTGCGACGAGCCGAACATCCGCGAGGTGGTGCTGTTCCCGATGAACCAGCGCGCCGAGGATCTAATGATGGGCGCGCCCGCCGAGGCGACGCCCAAGCAGCTCCGTGAGCTGCATATCCGCCTCAACCTGCCCGAGAAGAAGGCCTAGTCCGGCCGCGGTGCCGCGCCTCGTCGCCATCGTGGTTGCGCACGACAGCGCCGGAGTGCTGCCCGCCTGCCTTGCCGCGCTCGCCGGGCAGCATGTGCCGGCGATCGTGGTCGACAATGCCAGCCGGGATGCCTCCGCTGCCGTCGCGGAGGAAGCCGGCGCGCAGGTGATCCGCAACGCCCGCAACGAGGGCTACGGCCGCGCCAACAACCGGGGCGTCCGGGCCGCGGTGACGGCGGAGCATGTCCTGATCGTCAACCCGGACGTGATCCTGCGTCCGGGGGCCGTCGATGCCCTGCTGGCGGCGGCCCGGGCCTGGCCGGATGCCGGCCTGCTGGCGCCGCGGCTGGTCGAGCCCGACGGGCGTTTCTTCTTCCAGGCGCGCTCGCTGCTCGCGCCCTATCTCACCAATCCGGGCGGTCGCCGCGCGCTGCCGCAGGGCGATGCCTGCGCGCCATTCCTGTCCGGGGCCTGCCTGCTGATGCCGCGCCGCCTATTCCTCGACCTCGGCGGCTTCGACGAGCACATCTTCCTGTTCTACGAGGATGACGACCTGTGCCGGCGCGTCGCCGAGGCCGGTCATGCCCTCATCCACGTCCACGCCGCCGAAGCGCTGCACGGCCGCGGCCGTTCCTCGGCGCCCGAGCGGGGCCGCGTGTTCCGCACACGCTGGCATCAGGCATGGTCGCGGGCCTATGTCAGCCGCAAATACGGCCTGCCCGATCCGAGCCTCGGGACCCTGCTGGCCAACCTGCCGAAGGCGCTGCTCTCGGCCCTGGTCCTGCGCCGGAGCGGGCTGGAACGCTATGGCGGCTCGGCGGCCGGCGCCTTCGCCGTCCTGCGCGGCCGCACCGCCCTGGCCCGCGAGGGCCTGCCCGAATGAGCGCGCGGACCATCGCCGAGGCGCTCGGTGCCGGGCGCAACGGCTTCACCGGCCTGCGGCTGGCCCTGGCGGTCGCCGTGGTCGTATCCCACGCCTACAGCGTCGCGACCGAAGCCGCTGGGGACGAGCCCCTGGCCCGGTTCACCGGCTACACGTTGGGCGAGCACGCGGTGAACGGCTTCTTCGCCGTGTCGGGCTTCCTCGTGACGATGAGCTGCGACCGGCGCGGGATCCGGGACTATGCGCTGGCCCGGAGCTTACGGATCCTGCCCGGGCTGGTGGCCGCGACCCTGGTCGTCTCCTTGGGCCTCGGCGCGGCGCTGACCCGCCTGCCCGTCTCCGAGTATTGGCGCGATCCGGGCCTGTGGGCGTTCATCCGCGGGACGTTGACGACCTTCAAGAGCAACGCCGCCCTCCCCGGCGTGTTCGAGGCCAGCCCGTACCGGGCGCCGTTGGGCACGATCTGGACGCTGAAATACGAGGTGCTGTGCTATCTCGGCGTTCTCGTTGCCGCCCTGGGCGGTCTGCTCCGACGGCGCTGGTCGGCCCTGGTGGTCGTCGCGGCGCTCGCGCTGGCGCTGACCATCGTGGGCGGCCTGCGGGGTTCCGACCTGCCCAAGGGCACCGAGACCGCCCTGCGCCTGCCCCTGATCTTCGCGGCTGGCGCGTGCCTCTATCTCTGGCGCGAGCGCCTGCGGATCTCCGGGGCCGCCCTCGGCTGCCTCGCCTTCGGGGCCTGCATCCTCGTTCGAACGCCGGCCTATCCGGCCCTGCTGTTCCTGGCGGAAGCCTACGGCGTGGTCTGGCTCGCCCTCGGTCCCCTGGCGCGGGGCGTGTTCGATCCACCGGCGGACCTGTCCTACGGGGTCTATCTCTACGGCTGGCCGATCCAACAGACCCTGCACGCGCTCTGGCCGGAGATTTCGGGACCCGCGCTGCTGGCCCCTGCCCTCGCGGCGACGCTGCCGGTGGCGGCCCTGTCCTGGTACGGGATCGAGCGGCCCGCCCTGGCGCTCAAGGCGCGGGCGCTGGGGCGACGACGCCTCGGCACGATCGAACCGGCGGGGCCGTGACGAATCCCGACAGGCTGCTCCCGCCCGCCGCAGCCTTGACGTTGGCGGCAACGCTGTTGGAGGCTCAGGGCTTCACGATCGTCGCCCGGAACGAGCGCGGCGACAGCCTTTACCTCGCGCGCCCGGACCAGGACGCGACCCTTCGCCTGTCCAACCATGCGCGTCGGCCGCGGCAGCGGCGGAACCATCCCGAGGTCGTGACGAGTCTTGTGGTGGCGACTCCGAAGCGGCCGAGCCAGCTCAGAGTGATGATCACCGCGGCGCTGCGAGATTTCGCGGCTTGCACATACAAAGCTGCAGCCAGGAAGTTGCCAGCGCAAAAATAGGAAAATCTTGACAAAGCATGCCGCCGCGGATAGGTTTTTTGTCCAAGCGGAGGTGGGGCGGATGTCACGACTGACCAATGATCGTCACGCTCAGGACGTCGCGGCCCTCCGCACCGAGCTCGCTGGCCTCGCCGTCGGCGTCAAGCTGATCCGGCTTGAGTGCGTTTTGAGCCGCAAATACCGAGCTGATCAGCCGCGCGCGCCAGCTGGCCAGTCCGATGGCGGCCGTTGGCTTCCGGAGGGCACCGGGGGTGGATCCCAGGCTCAGTCGCAAACGGAAGACGCTGTCCTCGAAGATGGATCGCGGGTTCTTTCGATCCGGATTCGGGCCCAACCGCATACGGACTGGGACGAGCAACACACGGTCACCGGACCGGATGGGACGCGAACGGTCTTCGAGACCTCAGGTCTTACGCAGACGATCCGTGATGGTGATAGCAACGAGATCCTGGCTCGAAATCTCCTCACACAGGATGGAGCGGAACCGGAAGCCTTCGTCCAACTGGCCCGGGGTCGGCCACGCCCGTCAGACGAACTGGCGCGGCGATTCGCGAAGACACTCGAGGCAGCGGGATCACTCTTCTCGGTTCTGTCTGGGCGGAATACCAGCGATCGAAAGGCTATCTTCGCTGCTCCCGCGAGCGAGTATATCCCGGGGGATGCTTACAACGATCAAGCCATGTGGGTTGGGGCAGTAGGGCAGACTGAGTTGGACCAGTTGTGCCCTCGTAACAGGGAGGTGCAGGCTATAGCGGACGCGGTCGCTGCAGGTGTCAAAGCCTCTGGTAATTACTTCGGTGGGCAGGATTTCGGCAACAAAGTGCATGCTGGCATTGCGGGCGTCATAAATGCCCGGAAAGACCCGAATCTCGTTGCCGAGACATCTTTCGATGCCACGACCGGCACGGATGCGAAATATGGCGCGCGGGGATCGATTCGGCTTGACGTGCTTGAGCGCTCGCAGCCATCAACTGTCTGTGTCTATGATCACAAGACCGGGAATGCGTATCTTAGAGGGCCACGGTCAGTCGATATTGCTACTGTTGTGCAAAGACGTTATCCGGGCGCCCTACGTTATATTCTTATACAGATCGAGCCGTTGGTATGACCAGCGCTCGTCAAGTTCGACCGATCTTCGACGCTTTGAAAACCAAGCACCCGTATCTCGTGCAGATCGGGAATCGTTTCGCAATTAAAAATCCAGTTCATCATATTGCGCTTGGCATATTTATCGAGCGAACTTCTGATCCAAATTGTTGCTCGCCGAGATTGTTTATGACTGCGCTATATTTTGCGGGCTTGCCCGGGGCTATTGCTATTGGTACATACTTCGAATATTTAAGTAGATCCCCAACATCAGCGGAGAAGTTCTGGCTCTGGTCCGACCCCACGATGATACCGGAGGCCATCGCGGTCTTGGACTCCGTGGCACTTCCGAAGCTGGCGCTCTATGGGACGCCAGAAAGCTACGCGACTCTGCCGTCGCGGCCCCATTGGGTCTACGACGAGCCGTACGAGGACCGTATGATCGTCCATATCGCGGCCGGCAAGCTCGACGCCGCGCGAGCGATCTGGCACGAACGACAGCCGTGGCATGCCGGCAAGTCGTTCCCGCCGGGATCGCGCGCGCATCGCTGGCAGACGCAGCTTGCCGCCGTGGAAGAACCCCTCATGGCCGGCGACCGCCCGGCGCTGGCCAAGATCCTGCACGATTGGGAGGCGGCCAACGTTCGCGGGACGGAGCTGGAGCCCTACTGGGAACCCACCCCATTCCCGCTGGAGCGATGAGCCCGGTAGAACCTCATTCTGCGTCCGCTGCATCACGCAGATAGGGCTCCACCGGGCCCTTCAGCTTCACCGTCATCGGGTTGCCGGCGCGGTCGAGGGTCTTGCCGGCCGAGAGGCGCACCCAGCCCTCGCTCACGCAGTACTCCTCGACATTGGTCTTCTCGACGCCCTTGAACCGGATGCCGATGCCGCGCTCCAGCAGGGCCGCGTCGTAATACGGACTGTCCGGGTTGACCGAGAGACGGTCAGGCAGCGCGGGATCGGACATGGGCGAGCTCCAGGTTGGGCGTCAGCGGCGAAGAGGACCGCGGATTACGAAATCCCCCGCCCCGCCGCAACGCTGCCCGCGTCCGCCCCGAGGGTTGCCAGGAGGGCGGCCACGTCGCCGCTCTGCAGCAGCGGCACGAGCCGCGTCACCGCCGCGTGCGGCAGGTCCCACCACGCCGCCGCCAGCAGGGCCTCGACGGTCGCCGCGTCGAACCGATGCCGCACGACCCGCGCCGGGTTGCCCGCCACCACCGCGTAGGCGGGCACATCGCGGGTCACCACGGCGCGGGCGGCCACCACGGCGCCGGGCCCGAGGTTGACGCCCGACAGGATCATGCAGCCCGAGCCCAGCCAGACATCGTGGCCGATCACCACGTCGCCCCGGGAGGCGTGGAAATCCTCCGGCGCCCGCGCGTCCGGAAACAGCCCGCGCATCGCGGCGAACGGATAGGTCGACGCCCAGTCGAGCCGATGGTCGCCGCCGAGCAGGATCTCGACCTTGTCGGCAATGGAACAATAGCGGCCGATCGTCAGCCGCCGGCCGCTTTCCGGAAAGCGGACCTTTGGACGCCCATACGAGTAGGCGCCTATGGAGAAGCCGTAGGCCCTCGCCAGCTTGGCGAGGTGGATCCGCGTCTCGTTGTGCGGGTTGCGCCCCCTGCGCAGCCGGTGCAACAGACCGGTCAAGACGCGAGCCTGCGCGATGCGCGACCGCGTCGTCCTCGGTGAAAAAGGTGAGCGGGAGCGTGGGCGATGGCCGATAACATGTCCGAGGACCTCAAGGCCGGGGCGCTCGTCTACCACCGCCTGCCCAAGCCCGGGAAGCTCGAGATCCAGGCGACGAAGCCGCTGGGCAACCAGCGCGACCTCGCGCTGGCCTATTCGCCCGGCGTCGCGGCCGCCTGCATGGCGATCCACGACGACCCGCAGCAGGCCGCCGACCTCACGATCCGCCAGAACCTCGTGGCGGTGCTCACCAACGGCACGGCCGTGCTGGGTCTCGGCGACATCGGACCGCTGGCCTCCAAGCCCGTGATGGAGGGCAAGGCGGTCCTGTTCAAGAAGTTCGCCGGCATCGACGTGTTCGACATCGAGGTCGACCAGAAGGACGTGTCCAAGCTCGTCGACGTGGTCTGCGCCCTGGAGCCGACCTTCGGTGGCATCAACCTGGAGGACATCAAGGCGCCGGAATGCTTCGAGGTCGAGGAGCAGTGCCGCGCCCGGATGAACATCCCGGTCTTCCACGACGACCAGCACGGCACCGCGATCATCGTGGCGGCGGCGGTCCTCAATGGGCTGGAACTCGCCGGCAAGAAGCTGTCCGACGTCCGGATCGTCACGTCGGGCGCGGGCGCTGCGGCGCTCGCCTGCCTCAACCTGCTCGTGTCGCTCGGCGCGACCCGTGAGAACATCACGATCACCGACATCAAGGGCGTAGTCTACAAGGGCCGCCCCGAGCTGATGGATCGCTGGAAGGACGTCTTCGCCCAGGAGACCGAGAAGCGGACCCTGGCCGAGGTGATCCCGGGGGCTGACGTGTTCATCGGCCTCTCGGCCGGCGGCGTCCTGAAGCCGGAATATCTCCGGGAGATGGCCGAGAAGCCGCTCATCATGGCGCTGGCCAACCCCTATCCCGAGATCATGCCGGAGCTCGCCGAGCAGGAGCGGCCGGACGCGATGATCTGCACCGGCCGGTCGGATTTCCCGAACCAGGTCAACAACGTCCTGTGCTTCCCCTACATCTTCCGCGGCGCGCTGGATGTCGGCGCCCACAAGATCAACGAGGAGATGAAGAAGGCGGCCGTGAAGGCGATCGCCGGCCTCGCCCACGAGACCACCTCGGACGTGGTCGCCCGGGCCTATGGCGGCGAGGCGCGGCCGTTCGGGCCGAAATCGCTGATCCCGAGCCCGTTCGACCCGCGGCTGATCCTGCGCATTGCCCCCGCGGTCGCCAAGGCGGCGATGGATTCGGGCGTGGCCGGCCGGCCGCTCGCGGATCTCGACGCCTATACCGACAGCCTCGACCGGTTCGTCCACCGGTCCGGCCTGATCATGAAGCCGCTGTTCTCCAAGGCGAAGGCCGAGCGCAAGCGGGTGATCTACGCCGAGGGCGAGGACGAGCGCGTGCTCCGCGCCGTCCAGGCGATCGTCGAGGACAAGGTCGCGTTCCCGATCCTGGTCGGCCGGCCGCGGGTGGTGGAGACCCGTCTGAAGCGGTTCGGACTGTCGATCGAGCACGGCCGCGACTTCGAGCTGATCGACCCCGAAGACGATCCCCGCTACCGCGCCTACGTGCAGACTTACCTCGATGTCGCGGGCCGGCGCGGCATCACGCCGGATGCGGCGCGCACGCTGGTGCGCACCAACAACACGGTGATCGGTGCCATCGCGGTCCGCCGCGGCGAGGCGGATGCGCTGATCTGCGGCCTGGAGGGCCGGTTCGAGACGCGGTTGCGCATCATCCGCGACGTGATCGGGCTCGCGCCCGGCGTGAAGCAATGCGCAGCCATGAGCTTGGTGGTCACCCATACGGGCGCCTACTTCCTGGCCGACACCCATGTCCGCCCGAACCCGACCGCCGAGGAGATCGCCGACGTGGCGCAGGCCTGTGCGAACCACGTGAGCCGGTTCGGGCTGACGCCGAAGATCGCGCTGCTCAGCCACTCGGATTTCGGCCAGTCGGATTCGGACTCCGCCATCAAGATGCGTGACGCCCTGGCGCTCCTGCAGACGCGCGATCCGGACCTGATCGTCGATGGTGAGATGCAGGCGGATTCGGCGCTCTCCGAGATGGTCCGGGACCGGGTGCTGCCGGGCTCGCGCCTGAAGGGTGCGGCGAATGTCCTGATCTTCCCGAACCTCGATGCGGCCAACATCGCGTTCCAGTTCGCGAAGGTGATGGCGGACGCCCTGCCGGTCGGCCCCCTGCTGATCGGACCGGCCAAGCCCGCCCACATCCTCACCCCCTCGGTGACCGCCCGCGGCATCGTCAACGTCACGGCCGCCGCGGTGGTCGAGGCGCAGTCGGACGAGGCTCCGCCCAAGCCCGAGGAGGCCGGGGTCGGGATGATCTCCGCGTAAGGATCTCCGGCGGCGGCCACCAGCGTGGCCGTCGAATTGCTTGACCGCTTCCGGGAATCGACACCACCGGAAGCGGACATCATGTGCCTGGGCGACGACCCGAATTGCCACGCCTTCGAAGCGCATCGCCGCCAGTTCCGGCGTGACCTCGAGCCGGAGCGGCGCGCCTTCCTGAAGAGCGGCTTCGCGGCGACGGGCGCTGCAGCGGCGGCCTTCGCGGCCGGCGGCCCCTCGCTGGTGAGCCCGGCTTTGGCGCAGGCCTCGGGCGCCAAGTTCGCCGCGACCGGCCATTACCATCTGCCCGCCAACGCCGAAACGGTGCATTGGGGGTTCTTCAGCCGCAGCCTCAAGCCGCAGGTCGAGATCGGCTCGGGCGATTTCGTGACGATCGAGACGCTGACCCATCAGGCCAGCGACGATGCCGAACGGATGATCCAGGGCGATCCGGGCGCCGAGAGCGTCTACCTCTGGACCAAGGACAAGATGGGCGTCTCGCCCCGCGGTGCGGGCGCAATGGACGCCAAGATCGGCCCCGGCGGCGGTCTCGGCGTGCATATCTGCACCGGCCCGGTGGCGATCCGCGGCGCAGAGCCCGGCGACGTGCTGGAGGTCCGCATCCTCGACGTGGCGCCCCGCCCCAGCGCCAACCCGAAATACAAGGGGCTCGCCTTCGGCAGCAACGCGGCCGCGTGGTGGGGCTTCCACTACAAGGATCTGATCACCGGCGACAAACCCCGGGAGGTGGTGACCATCTACGAGGTCGACGCCACAGGCGCGCGCGACTGGGCGCGGGCGGTCTACAGCTTCCGCTGGCCCGGCGTCACCGACCCGTTCGGGGTCGCGCATCCGACCATCGACTATCCCGGCCTGCCGGTCGACCATGCCAAGACGCAGAAGACCTTCGATGTGCTGAAGGGGATCCGCGTGCCGATCCGCCCGCATTTCGGCACGCTGGGCGTCGCGCCCGCCGAGGCCGACCGGGTCAACACCATCCCGCCGAGCTATACCGGCGGCAACATCGACAATTGGCGGATCGGCAAGGGCGCGACGCTCTACTTCCCCGTCGCGGTGCCGGGGGCGCTGTTCTCGGTGGGCGATCCCCATGCCAGCCAGGGCGATTCCGAATTGTGCGGGACCGCGATCGAGTGCTCGCTCACCGGCACCTTCCAGTTCGTCCTGCACAAGAAGGCCGACCTGCCGGGCTCGCCGCTGGAAGCCCTCGACTTCCCGATGATCGAGACGAAGGACGATTGGGTCCTGTCCGGGTTCAGCTACCCGAACTACCTGCGCGACCTCGGTCCGGATGCCCAGGCGGCGATTTTCGAGAAGTCGTCGATCGACCTCGCCATGCGCGACGCGTTCCGCAAGATGCGCCAGTTCCTGATGCACGCGAAGGGACTGACCGAGGACGAGGCGATCTCTCTGATGTCGGTGGCGGTCGATTTCGGGATCACGCAGGTCGTGGACGGCAATTGGGGCGTCCACGCGGTGGTCAAAAAGGCAATCTTTCCCGATCGGGTCGCCTAGCCGATCTCGACCCGACCTTCGAGGCCAGTGACGCGCCCGAGGCCGCGGACCCGGTTCAGCAGGCGGTCACCGTTCAGGGCTGCCCAGTCCCGCGGCAGCCGCAGGACGGCCCGCCCGTCCTCGACGGTCAGCGGCGCTTGGCCGAGGGCGCCACCCATCCCGGCCGAGATCGGGAACGCGACCCGCAACAGCGCCCCGAGCAGGCGCGCCCGCTCGAACAGGCGCGGCCCGGCGACAGTGCGCAGGATCGGATTGGCCTTCTCCGGCGCGAGCCCGGTATGCCGGAGCGAGACTGCCAGCGCCAGATAGGCCCGACCCGGGTGGTCGACGCCCACGAAGGCGGCGTTCTGGATCGCCGCGATGCTCTGCTGGTCTCGGTAATCGGGGTGGGCGCGCCAGCCGACATCCGAGAGCAGGCAGGCCGCGCGCCTCAGGCGGCGCTCGTCCGCGGTCTCGTGGCCGTCGAGGGTCGTCACGAACCGGTCGGTCCAGGCGATCAGTTCCTCGCCGTGCTGGGGCGCGCGGGAGCGCAGGGTGTTGAACTCCGCCGCCGAGGCCAGGAGCGGATCGATCAGCCGGGCGTCGCGGTCGAGCTGCTCGAACAGCAGGCCCTCGCGGACACCGGAAGCCGAGATCGCGACCTCCCGTGGGCGGCCGACCCGGATGATCTCCTCCAGCACCACCGCACCGTAGGCGAGGAGCGGGCGCCGCGCCTCGGAGATCGCATCGACATCCTGGAGCAGGGCGACGTCGGTCTGCTCGACGAGCTGCAGGAAGGTCAATTCGTCGCTCGGCTCCACGGTGTAGCCGTGCATCACGTGGACCGGGTAGCCGCGGGCGGCCATGTGCAGCCGCGCCAGCGCGCGCCACGTGCCGCCGACCGCGTAGAAGGTCCGCCCGCGCAGGGTTTCGAGCTGCGGCACCGCCTTGCGCATGTGTTCGCGCGCGATCTTGGCGGCCTTCTTCACTGAGCCGCCGGAGAGATCCTGAAGGGCGAGGCCGCCGAGCGGCATGGTCACGCCCTGCCCGACCACGGTGCCGCGGACATCCACGAGTTCGAGCGAGCCGCCGCCCATGTCGCCCACAACCCCGTCGGGGGCGTGAAAGCCGGAGATGACGCCCATCGCCGAGAGTTCCGCCTCGCGCCGGCCGGACAGGAGCTGGATGTCCTGGCCGCAGGCCACCTCCGCGGCGCGCAGGAAGTCGGGGCCGTTCTCCGCATCGCGGGCCGCCGCCGTCGCCAGCACGAAGACCCGAGACACCCGCATGGTCTCGCACAGCACCCGGAACCGGGCCAGCGCGGCGAGCGCCCGCGCGACCGCCTCGTCATTCAGCCGGCCGGTGGTCAGGACGTTGCGCCCGAGGCCGCACAGGACCTTCTCGTTGTAGAGCGGGGTCGGCGCCCGGGTTAGGCCGTCATAGGCGACGAGCCGGACCGAGTTCGATCCGATGTCGATGATGGCCACCGGAGCGTGCGCGGCGACCACGGACCGCTCCGTCGGATGCGCGAGGATGAGATTGGCGCGAGAGCTGCCCAAACGTCCATGTCCTTGAGTGAGCGCGGCGGGCTCGCTGGACGCACCGCCGGTGCGATCCGGGGCCGTGGCCGGTCGCGCTGCGACCGATGTCGGCTCCGGACCCATGATGTCACGGCCCGGCGGCCGGTCGGGAAACCATGTCGGCGGCGGGGAAACCACATGGCCTTGCGTCGACGGGCGGGTACGTCCTTTGCGCAAATCTTCGATCGTCCGCAAGTTCCTCGCGCAGAAGCGCAGGGCGTCCGCGCGAAACCTGTCGAGCTTCCGGCGCATGCGGGGGACGTCTAGGCGCGCTGCGCCCGCCGGCTCAACGCACGGGGGCTCGACTTCTTCGACGCCTTGCCGCGTCCGGAGAGACTGGGATTCGTCATGAAGTACTTGTGCGCGTTGAAGGGTTCCTCGCCATCCGCCGGCTGGATCCGCTCACACCCGCCGGAGGCGAGCAGCCGCCAGCTCTGACGGTTGTCCAGGAGGTTCGCCAGCATGATCTGGTCGAGCACCTGCTGATGCACCGTGGGATTCGTGATCGGCAGCAGCGCCTCGACACGCCGGTCGAGGTTCCGACTCATCAGGTCGGCCGACGAGATGTAGACCGTCGCCTTTGGATGAGGCAGCCCGACGCCGTTTCCGAAGGCGTAGATGCGCCCGTGCTCCAGGAAGCGCCCGACGATCGATTTGACCCGGATCGTCTCCGACAGGCCCGGGATGCCGGGCCGCAGGCAGCAGATGCCGCGCACCACGCAGTCGATCTGCACGCCGGCCTCCGAGGCGTCGTAGAGCGCGTCGATGATCTGGGCATCCACCAGGGAGTTGCACTTGATCCAGATCGCCGCCGGGCGGCCCGCCTTCGCGTGGGCAACCTCGGCCTCGATGTGCTCCAGTAGCTTGTTCTTCGCCGTCAGCGGCGAGACCGCCATGCGCTCCAGCTCGGCGGGCTCCGCGTAGCCGGTGATGAAGTTGAAGATCCGCGACACGTCCCGGGCGATCGCCGGATCCGCCGTGAAGAACGACAGGTCCGTGTAGATGCGCGCCGTGATCGGGTGGTAGTTGCCGGTGCCGACATGGCAGTAGGTGACGAGCTTGTCGCCCTCGCGCCGGACCACCAGCGACAGCTTGGCGTGGGTCTTCAGCTCCACGAAGCCGAACACCACCTGCGCGCCTGCCTTCTCCAGGTTGCGCGCCCAGCGGATATTCGCCTCCTCGTCGAAGCGGGCCTTCAGCTCGACGAGCGCGGTCACCGACTTGCCGAGCTCGGCCGCCTCGGCCAGCGCCGCGACGATCGGCGAGTTCGACGAGGTGCGGTACAGCGTCTGCTTGATCGCCACCACGTTCGGGTCGCGGGCCGCCTGGGCCAGGAACTGCACCACCGAGTCGAAGGACTCGTAGGGGTGGTGGACAATGAAGTCCTTCTGCCGGATCGCCGCGAACACGTCGCCGCCGCTTTCGCGGATGCGCTCCGGGAAGCGTGGGTTGTAGGGCTTGAACTTCAGATCCGGCCGGTCGATCCCGACCACCTGGCTCAGTTCGTTGAGGGCCAGCATGCCCTCGACCAGGAACACCGCATCGGGGGCGATCTCGAGTTCGTCGACCACGAAGCCGCGCAGATCCTCCGCCATCCCGGCTTCGACTTCGAGGCGGATCACCACGCCACGGCGGCGCTGCTTCAACGCGGTCTCGAAGTGGAGAACGAGATCCTCCGCCTCCTCCTCGATCTCGAGGTCGGAGTCGCGCACCACCCGGAAGGCGCCTCTGCTCCTCACGAGGTAGCCGGGGAACAGGCGGCCGGTGAACATCCCGATCACCTGCTCGATCGGGATCAGGCGTGCCGCGGTCTCGCTGTCGCTCACCGGCAGGCGCACGAAACGGTCGATGACGCCCGGCAGGCGGATCAGGGCGCGCAGGGTCCGCCCGTCCTTGGGCCGCACCAGCGTCAGCGCGATCGTGGTGCCGAGATTCGGGATGAACGGGAACGGGTGGGCCGGGTCGATCGCCAGCGGCGTCAGCACCGGGAAGACATGGGTCAGGAAGTAGTCTTCGAGCCACGTGGTCTGCTCGGCGGTGAGCGCGGCAGGCTCGACGATGTCGATGTCCGAGGCGTGCAGCTCCTCGCGCAGCTCGCGCCAGCGCGCCTGCTGGTCCGCCCCCAGCCGCGCGGTTTCCGTGCCGATCCGTACCAGCTGCTCGGAGGGCGACAGGCCGTCCTGGGACGGAACCGTGAGGCCGGCGCGCACCTGATCGATCAGGCCCGCCACACGGACCATGAAGAACTCGTCGAGGTTGTTTGCCGAGATCGACAGGAAGCGCAGGCGCTCCAGCAGCGGATGATTGGGGTTCGAGGCCTCTTCCAGCACGCGCCTGTTGAATTGCAGCCAGGACAATTCACGGTTCACGAACCGCTCCGGCGAGTGCCGCAACCCGCGCCCGGCTTCGAGCACCGACTCGCGCGCCGCGTCCGCCTGGGGCTCCTCGGGCTGGGCGACGACGGCCGGCCATTCATCGGTCGTGTCCGAGATCGCGGCGGCCGTGGCTGCCGGAGCACTGGCCGTCGGCGCAGTGTTCTGTGGCCCGGTCGCCGCCCGCGGCGCGGCCGTTGCGGTCTGGGCTGCCGTCGCTGTCCGGGGCCGTGTCGCGGCCGGCTTCGGTTGCGCGGCGGGTTTCGGCTGCGCGATGGGCTTGGGCTGCGCGGTCGGTTCGAGCTGTGCGGCAGGCGCAGAGGCTGGACTCGTCGCGGCGGTGGCACCCGCCGGCGTCCGCCGGACGGCCGGAGCGCGCCGGGTGGTCGGATGGGACGCGGGATGCCGACGGGGTTCCGCGGCCTCGTCGGCGGCTTCGCGTTCCGTGGGCTTCTGCGTCGAATCCATTCCTGTTCCCTGTCCCTCATCACGGCTTTGCGCGAAGGCGCGCGTTCTACAACGTCCACCCCGAGCCATCACGACAGTTTCGTGACGAACCCGGGATTCCAGGATCAGCCGTCCGGATCGGACTCGTCGTCGAAGCCCATCCGCCGCAGCACGGCGAGGGCGAGCGGGCGGCTGATCCGCCGTTGGCGGCCCAGGGCATCCCGGTCGAGTTCGGCGACGACATCACGGGCGCGCCCGAGGGACCGGTCGATCCGCAGGGCCAGCGAATCGATAACGCTCAGATCGACCACGAGTTGGCGGTCCACGAACAGTTTCACCAGCACGGCCCGCAGCAGGGCGTCGTCGGGCTCTCGAATCGCGATTCCCGGCGCGAGGCGCAGGCGCGAGCGCAGGTCGGGCGTGGCGAGATTGAGCGCATCGATCCCGGTGCCGCTGGTCAGCAGCAACGGGCATCCGCGTTCACGGGCGCGGTTCAGGAGGTGGAACAGCGCCGCCTCGTCCCGGTCCTGCGCCCGGTCGATATCCTCGATCACGAGCGCCCCGTTGGACACGAGGTGCTGGACCGCATCCGCATTGATGTCGCCGGCCTGAACGGTCCAGGCATGGGCGCGCTCGGCCCAGATCGCCGCCAGGTGACTCTTGCCGCTGCCGGATGGGCCGGTCAGCACCAGCACGCTGTCGGGCCAGTTGGGCCAGGCCTCGATCAGTGCGTAGGCGGCCTCGTTGGCCGGACCCACGAGGAAATCCTCACGGCCGTAGCGCGGATCGAGCGGCAGGTCGAAGGCGAGCTGCCGCGGTGGTACGTTCTCAGGCATGCCCACTCAGGATCACCCCGCACTGGCGCAGGTCAAGGGCCGTTCTTCCAAGCGGATCGATGGTCGGGCGGCCCGGCGCCGACTCGCGCAACGCGCGGCTAGCCGCTAGAGCGGGCCGATCAATCACCGAGGTGGCGCGGGCATGACGGCCAGGGACGGCAAAGAGCCGACGACGGGGCTGACCTATGCGACGGCGGGCGTCGATATCGACGCCGGCAACGCCATGGTCGAGACGATCAAGCCGCTGGTGCGCTCGACCCGGCGCCCCGGGGCCGATGCCGAGATCGGCGGCTTCGGCGGCCTGTTCGACCTGAAGGCCGCGGGTTTCCGCGATCCGATCCTGGTGGCGGCCAACGACGGCGTCGGCACCAAGGTCAAGATCGCGATCGAGACCGGGCGTCACGCTACGATCGGCATCGACCTCGTGGCGATGTGCGTCAACGACATCATCGTGCAGGGCGCCGAGCCGCTGTTCTTCCTCGACTATTATGCCACCGGCAAGCTGGTGCCGGGGGTCGGCGCCGACATCGTGCGCGGTATCGCCGAGGGGTGCCGTCAGGCCGGGTGCGCGCTGATCGGCGGCGAGACCGCCGAAATGCCGGGCCTCTATGACGGTTCGGATTACGACCTCGCGGGGTTCTCGGTCGGCGCCGCCGAGCGGGGCAGCCTGCTGCCGCGTCCGGGCATCCGCCCCGGCGACGTGGTGCTCGGCCTGCCCTCCTCCGGGGTGCATTCCAATGGCTTTTCGCTGGTCCGCCGGATCGTCGCCAAGACCGGTCTCGGCTGGGACGCGTCCGCGCCCTTCGCGCCGGAGATGAGCCTCGGCGAGGCGCTGCTGACGCCGACCCGGATCTACGTGAAGCCCCTGCTCGCGGCGCTCGGCGCCACCGACGGCATCCGCGCGCTCGCGCACATCACCGGCGGCGGCTTCCCCGACAACCTGCCCCGGGTCCTGCCGGACGATGTCGGCATCAGCGTCGACCTCGACGCCGTGACCCCGCCGCCGGTGTTCGGCTGGCTCGCCCGGGAGGGCGACGTCGCCGAAGCCGAGATGCTGCGCACGTTCAATTGCGGGATCGGCATGGTGGTGATCGCCGCTGCCGACGCGGTGGACGATGTCGACGAGGCCCTGACCCGGGCCGGCGAGACCCCGGTGCGCCTCGGCCGCATCACGCCGCGGGGACCCGAGGCGGTGACCTTCGGCGGGCGCCTCGCTCTCTGATGGCGACCACGGGGAAGATGAGGGTCGCGGTCCTGATCTCGGGGCGCGGCTCGAACATGGTGGCGCTGCTCGAAGCGGCGCGGGACCCGGCCTATCCGGCCGAGATCGTCCTGGTCCTGTCGAACCGGCCCGATGCGGCGGGCCTCGCCCGGGCCGCCGAGGCCGGCATCCCGACGCGGATCATCGACCACACGGCCTTTCCGGATCGCGCCCGCTTCGATGCCGCGCTCGACGCCGAACTCCGGGCCGCGTCTGTCGAGCTGGTCTGCCTCGCGGGCTTCATGCGGATCCTGACGCCGGGCTTCGTCGCCGGCTGGGCGGGGCGGATGATCAACATTCATCCGTCGCTGCTGCCCCTGTTCAAGGGCACGCACACGCACCGTCAGGCGCTCGACGCGGGCGTGCGCCTGCACGGCTGCACCGTCCATTTCGTGGTGCCGGAACTCGATGCCGGTCCGATCCTGGCCCAGGCCGCGATCCCGGTCCGTCAGGACGACGATCCCGACAGTCTCGCCGACCGCGTGATCG
>NZ_JALNUM010000046.1:0-45733 GCF_026540795.1 Methylobacterium sp. GC_Met_2 | reverse complement strand
GATGGCCCAGACCTGCTGAGGTTTGAGGGCGCGCTTGGCGCCGAGCTTGCGGCCGGCGTTCCAGGCCGGCCGTCCTTTGGTGGCGGGATCGTGTGCGGAATGTCCCACCGCCTGTCTCCTTGCCGGCCCATGCCGACAAGGCGAGGAGACACCCGAACCGATGGACTGAGATGAGGGCGAGCATTTGCGGACAGCCTCCTGCCGACCCAACCCAGCCACCCGGACCGCCATCGGCGCTTCTCCAAAGCAGCCGTTCGTCAGCCCTCCGGCAACTTCGGCTCAGGGTGGGAAGTGGCTGTTGGCACGATAGCCGGAAGCAGACTTTGGCTCTGCGCCAATTCGATCGTAGATCAGCATTCAATGTGAGCCGACCGCTCGCGCTTGTAGGTCTGCGGACTGCAACCCATGCCGGTGCGGAATGCGAAGACGAACGCGGATGTCGAGCCGTAGCCGAGCTGCATCGCGGTCTGGGTGACGTTCAGTCCACCACCCATCAACTCGACCGCCTTGAACAGGCGTAGGCGTCGCCGCCACGAACGCAGGCTCATGCCAAGTTCGGTCTCGAAGCGCCTCGCTAAGGTACGCCCGGACATCCCGAGTTCGCGGCCCCAGACTTCCGGCCCGCGCGGGTCTGCCGGGTCGGCGTAAAGGGCTTCGCAGAGGCCGACCAACGGGCCTTCGCGCGGCCAGGGCAGTTCCCCCGGGAGGGGTTGCGCGCGACGTAGCTGATCAAGGATCAGGGCGCTGACACGGCCAGCATAGCCATCGTGGCTCTCCTGTCCCTCAATCGCCACGGCCTCGAGGATCAGCGCCCGCAGCAACGGTTGGACGGCGAACACGGTCGGAAGTTCCGCGACACCACGCCCTGCTTCGTCCGCAATCCATAGGCTGCGGAATTCGGCGCTTAAGAGCGACCCGACCCGGTGCCGGACGCCGGTCGGCAGCCACACAGCCTGCTCCGGTGAGATCACGAAGGAGCGTCCCTCAATCGCGACCGTCAGCACCCCGGAGGTGGCGTAGACAATCTGGTGCCAAGGATGCGCATGCTCGGCGAAGTAGCGCCGGGCTGGGATGGGCTGCGCCCGCACGGTGATCGGCCGGGGAGGTGCCAATCCGGGTGGTGCCTCAAGCGGCTCCCACATCGCCCAACGCCCTCATGTTGACAGGTGTTCTACACGCTCTGTCATCTCATCGAGATACGGACAAGCGAGGTGCCGCTATACCCAGCCGCTCACCGCCCCCGATGGGTCCCGGCCATCCGCACAGCCCGAAGCCACCCGTGCACAGGGCGCTCGGTCGAAGTCTGAGTATCTCGATGCCCCACACCTCCGCTTCGGCAGCCGAGCTTGCACCCGTCGATGCCGTCCGATCCGGGACCGCAAACGTGGTGAGGTTGGCAATTGCCCAGGCGCTCGCCGGGGCGAACTCCACGGTCGTTTTCGCCACTGGCGCCGTGGTCGGTGATATGCTGGCGCCGAGCAAGGTGCTGGCGACCCTGCCGATCTCGATCTTCGTCGTCGGGATGGCCGCCTGCACCCTGCCCGCGGGCGCCATCGCACGCCGACACGGCCGCCGGGCTGCCTTCATGGCGGGCACGGGCTGCGGCGTGCTCGTCGGCCTGCTCTCGGCCCTCGCGATCGTGACGGCGAGTTTCCCGCTGTTCTGCGTGGCGATGTTCTTCGGTGGCGCCTACGCCGCCGTGGTGTTCTCGTTCCGCTTTGCCGCCGCCGACTGCGTCCCAGTGGACCGCCGCCCGCGCGCCTTGTCAGCGGTGATGGCTGGCGGCGTCTTCGCCGGGGTGATCGGCCCACAACTCGTCACCCTCACCATGGACCTGTGGCCCCCGCACATGTTCGCGGCGACCTTCCTGGCTCAGGCCGTGGTGGCCGGGATGGCGGCGCTAGTCCTGTCCGGCGTTCGGCTCCCTACGCCCGCTGCGGAGGAGCGGTCTGGAGGTAGGCCGCTCGCAGCGATCCTGCGCCAGCCGCGCTTCCTCGTCGCCGTGACGTGCGGCGCCGTCTCGTACCTGCTGATGAACTTCGTGATGACCGCCGCGCCGCTGGCGATGCGCCTGTGCGGTCACAGCCAAGTGGACGCCAACCTTGGCCTGCAATGGCACGTCATCGCGATGTACGGCCCGAGCTTCTTCACTGGGCGGCTGATCGTGCGCTTTGGGGCGCAGCGCATCGTGGCGGTTGGGCTCGCGCTGACTGGCGGCGCCGCGCTCGTCGGCCTCACAGGCGTGGACGTGGCGCACTTCTGGGCAGCGCTGGTGGCGCTCGGGCTCGGCTGGAACTTCGGCTTCGTCGGCGCCTCGGCGATGGTGCTGGAATGCCACCGGCCGGATGAGCGCACCCGCGTCCAATCGGTCAACGACTTCATTGTGTTCGGGCTGGTGGCCTTAGGTTCGTTCTCGTCGGGCGGGCTGCTGACCAGCTTCGGCTGGGACGCGGTGCTGTGGGTGTCGTTCCTTCCCCTGGCAGGCGCTATTCTAACCCTTGCCTACGCGGCAGTCTCGCAGCGCACCCGCACGGCTTGATGACGCTGGCAGATAACGGCACACGACAAGCAACGATCGGAGAAACACATGTCGCAACAGGATCAGGCAGCGATCAGCCGCTATCCCGTACCCGCGATCGAGGACATGCCGGTAGACATTCAGACACGCATCCTGGCGGTGCAGGAGAAGTCCGGCTTCGTACCAAACGTGTTCCTGATGCTCGCCTATCGCCCCGACGAGTTCCGGGCGTTCATGGCCTACCACGACGCCCTGATGGACAAGGACGGCGGCCTGACCAAGGCTGAGCGTGAAATGATCATCGTCGCCACCTCCGCCGTCAACCAGTGCCAATATTGCGTGGTGGCGCATGGAGCGATCCTACGCATACGTGCCCGGAACCCCTTGGTGGCCGATCAGGTCGCCGGGAACTTTCGCAAGGCGGACATCACCTTGCGCCAAAAGGCGATGATTGAGTTTGCCATGAAGGTCTCGCAACAGGGTCATTTGATTGGGGAGGCCGACAGCGAAGCGTTGCGCGAGCATGGGTTCGACGACGACGACATTTGGGACATGGCCGCCATCGCGGCGTTCTTCGGTATGTCCAACCGCTTGGCCAATTTCACAAGCCTGCGGCCTAACCAGGAGTTCTACATGTTGGGTCGCACGTGATGGCTGCAGCGGGCACAACGCCGAACGTCCACTTCCGGCCGTAAAGCCAACTACCGCTTGCGACCTAGCCCGGACGCTCAGATCGTTATGTTTCCGTCTCGAAAGCGAACACGGACACCGAAGAGCATAGTGACGGGCAGGCGCAAGTTAGGGTTTTGCGTGGTGGCTGCCGATGGCGCGGATGTGATGAGGTCACGCCACAGGTTGATGTAATAACATCACCAAACCATCCGAGGAGCCCTCTCAGTGCAGGCTCAGGCCATCCGCACCGCTTCGCCGATCGCCGAGACCCTGGCGAGGGACGAGCCGCTGTCCTTCGTGGCCGCCGCCACGGAGAGCTGCCACCGCCGTGGCCTCAACATGACCCCGATCCGGCGACGCGTCCTGGAGGTCGTCGCCGCGTCCCCGACGCCGATCGCGGCCTACGCCATCATCCACCGCCTGTCCGACACGAAGCTGCTCGGGCCACCGACCGTCTATCGTGCGCTGGAGTTCTTGGTGGAGGCCAGCTTCGTCCGCCACTTGGCACTGCGCAAGGCGTTCGTGCTGTGCGCACGGCCGGACGAGCCGTTCGTCGCCGTGCTGACCTGCACCGCCTGCGGTGACACGAGTGAAGTGACCTCCGAGGAGATTCGGGCCGCGATAGCGCAGTTCGCTTCGTCGACAGGCTTCGCCCCAGACGGTCACGCCATCGAGATCGAGGGCCGGTGCGCGACCTGCAGAGGCGCAGGCGCCGATCACGTCTTCTAGAGCCCCCCTAATCCCGGCGCGAATGCGACACGGACCAGCTGTTGCAACACTGTTACATCAACGCGTGATGCGACGGCACAGGCTCAAAACCCATTGTCAAGTCAAGGCCGAACAGGGCATCTGAACTGTAATAACGTTCGGTTCGGACCATGATGCATCTCTCCTTCCGATCTGTCCTGCTCGCCGGCACCATCCTCGCGGCCGGTGCCTACGACGTCGTTCACGAGCCGGTCGCGGCCCAGGGCGCGTCGAACGTGGATCTCGGCGAGATCAGCGTGACCGCCCCCCGCGACAGCGCCTCCGCCCCCGGCACCGCCGCGCAGGGGGCGCCGACGCCCGTCGCGGCTCCCGAAGCCAACGGCCCCGCCGCAGTCGAGGAGCGCCGGTTCGGCGAGGCCCGCGACCGGATCTTCACTAAGGCAGGTGCGACCGTCACCACGCTGAACCGCAGCGCGATCGAGTCCCAGCCGCAGGGGGACAACCAGGCGTTCAACCAGCTCGTGCTGCAGTTGCCGGGCATCACGCAGGACAATGCCTCCAACGGCGGCTTCCACGTCCGCAACGAGCACGCCAACGTCCAGTACCGCATCAACGGCATCCAGATCCCCGACGGGATCTCTGGCTTCAACCAGTTCCTCGATCCCGCCTTCATCGGCAGCGTCTCGCTCATCACCGGCGCGCTACCCGCCCAGTACGGCCTGCGCACCGCCGGGATCCTCGACATCCAGGCCCGCACCGGGGCATTCGAGGGTGGCAGCGTCAGCCTCTACGGCGGCGTGCGCGGCACCATCACCCCGACCTTCGTCTACGGCGGCCACGACGGCGCCACCGACTACTTCTTCTCGGGGCGCTACTTCCGCTCCAACCTCGGCATCGAGAATACGACGTCGAGCTTCAACCCGGTCCACGACCACACCGCGCAGGGGCGGGAGTTCTCCTACGTCTCGACGCAGATCGATCCGGATACCCGGTTGACCTACATCGGCGGCACGTTCGTCGGGCGCTACCAGATCCCGAACACCCCGGGTGTCGCGCCCTCGTTCACCGCCTTCGGCCAGAGCGACTTCGACTCGTCGCGCATCAACCAGCGGCAGAACGAGTTCGTCAACTTCAACGTGGTGGCCGTGCAGCGCTCGGCCGGCGACGTCGACACCCAATTCTCGTACTTCCAGCGCTACAATACCGTGCACGCCAAGCCGGACGCGCTCGGCAACCTGCTGTTCAACGGCGTCGCCTCGGACGTGTACCGCTCGTCGCTCGTCAACGGCATCCAGAGCGACAGCGCCTGGCGGGTTGCACCCGACCACACCCTGCGCTTCGGCTTCTTCGGCAGCGCGGAGCAGACGCTCAACAACAACAACAACATCGTCCTGCCGATCGACACATTCGGCAACCCGATCGACGCGCCGTTCAACCAGAACGACCGGGTGAGCAAGACCGGCGGCCTCGTCAGCGTCTACGCACAGGACGAATGGCGGGTCGCCGACCGGCTGATCCTCAACTACGGCCTGCGCTTCGACCAGATGTACCAGTTCGTCAACGCCAACCAGGTCAGTCCGCGCGCCAGCGCGACCTGGACCCCGTTCGACGGCACGGTGTTCCACGCTGGCTACGCGCGTCAGTTCACGCCGCCGCAGCAGGTGCTGGCCGCCCCGGTCAATCCGGGTCTTACGGTAGGGACCACCAACCAGGCCGAGGTGCTGGCGGCCTCCCCGGTTCAGCCCGAGCGGGCGGACGTCTACGACATCGGCGTGACCCAGCGGATCCTGCCGGGTCTCGATGTCGGCGTGGACGGCTACTACAAGCTCGCGCACAACCTGCTCGACGACGGCCAGTTCGGGCAGGCCTACGTGCTCACTGAATTCAACTACGCCCGTGCCTACAACCGCGGCGTCGAGATCAAGGCGACCTACACGGAGGGTGACTTCTCGGCCTATGGCAACGTCGCCTTCGCGCAGCAGAAGGCCCGGCTGATCGACACCGGGCAGTACCTGTTCGGCGCGGACGAGCTCGCCTACATCGCCACGCACTACATCTACACCGACCACGCGCAGAACGCGACCGCGTCCGCCGGCTTCTCGTACCTGGTCCGGGGAATGTCGCCCGTGTTGGACGGTACGCGCTTCAGCATGGACGGGATCTTCGGCAGCGGGCTGCGGTCAGGCTTCGCCAACACGAGCCACGTGCCGGCCTACTACCAGATCAACCTCGGCGTGACGCGCGACGTGCAGCTGGTCCAGGGATGGAAACCTGCGCAGCTGCGGCTGGACGTGGTCAACCTGACCGACAAAATCTACCAGCTTCGCGACGGTACCGGGCTCGGCGTGTTCGCCGCGCAGTACGGCCAGCGTCGCGGGGTGTTCGCTGGCATCGCCCAGGCGTTTTAGCTTGGTATGGATGATCCTGGCGTAGCCGATGTGCAAATTGGACGTCCGCTTTCATGCATTGCTTCTCGGAAGCGGACCGACGGAAATCCACCCAACCTCGACGTTCACTGGCGCCGGCGGATGCGACCGAACTTGGCCGAAAACGGCCTGTCCGCTTCGGAGACGGATTGCCGGAAAAGCGGACAAGCTCCTACCGACCTATGTCGGGCATGCGGAAGACCGCTGAGACTTTCGGGAAGCAGCCATGCCTCGGCCGCCGTTCAGAGCGGGCTCAGGATGGTTTGCGGACGTTGCGTATCGGTTCACCCAGTCGCCATGACAGCAAGCTTGGACACGGTGTTCATGTTGCGCGCCGTACCCGCTTCAGCGGTGGGAATGCGCAGCTTGGAATGTGCCATGCCGGCGCCATAACGCACGTAGATCTCACGATTACTGAGTTTGATCGCCTCATCCACGCCTTGGCCGATCACCCCGGTCAAATCGGCGGGCGATGTGGGTCGATCAAGGAAAATCGCCACAACGCGGTTTCCCGGCACATCCGGAAATGGATTGCCTGCAAGGACCGCCGCCATCTCGCCCGCCGTGCGGACGATCACGCTCGTGGATCGTCCTGTGAAGGATTGGAGGCGCGCTTCGAGTGCGTTCTTCGTTTCTGCAACGCCTAGGGCACTTGTAAACACGGCGTTGCCGCTCGCGATGTAAGTTCGCACGCTGCGGAACCCGGCCGCTTCGCAGATGGTGACGAGGTCAGTCATAGCCAGCTTGCCAGTGCCACCAACGTTTACCGCACGGAGAAGAGCGACTAGAGACTGCATTGCGCCATGATACACCAAGCCGTGCTCGACGTGCGGTTGTGGCTGAACGGCACCTCGTGGTCGTGAGCGAGCGGGACGCCGACTTCAGCTCTGATGCCTCTGCCGCTCGGAAGCGGATCGCCAGAAATCTACCCATCTGAGATGTTTGGTCGGTCATCGGCACCGGCAGAATTGGGCCGAAAGCGGTCGGTCCGCTTCGGGATCCAGGTTTCCGGTAAGCGGCCGTTCTGCCGAACGCGGATGAAGGCCTCAAAGTGATGCTCTCGGAAGGGTGAGACCTGTACTCCCCAATTTCTTATGGAAGTTCATTCGAATCCAGTAGGTCGCTATGTCTGGCGTGTACGCATCAGCCCAAACACGGTTTAGATCAATTCAAGTCGGCGAGCCAATAGTTCTCGAGCGTGAGGCCGGCAGGAGCGAGGATTAGCTCGCAAGGCTGTGCCTCCGATCATAATCAATAGGAAGCCGGGTCGGGTGAATCTGACGGCTCGGCGTAGGCCTTCTGGAGCGCCGCGCTCATCGGCACGTTCAGGGTGAGGCCCCGGGGTGGGATCGGCGCGTTGAACCACTTGTCGTAGTTAGCCTTCCCGGCGGCGCTCTTGAACAGTGTGGCCACAGCTTCGTCGACGACCTTCTTGAAGCCCACATCACCCCTCGGGAGCATGATGCCGTAGGGCTCAGGCAATGAGAATGCGTCCTGAGACAGGACGTAGTCCTTCGGCACCTTCGCGCTCGCGATGAGGGACGAGAGGAGGACATCGTCCATCACAAACGCGACGGCGCGGCCCGTTTCCACCATCAGAAATGCCTCGGCATGATCCTTGGCCGGAAGGATGGTCATGCCCATACCCTTAGCCGAGTTGACCTCCGACGCCTGCTTGATGTTCGTCGACCCCGACGTCGACACGATCGTCTTGCCGCGCAGATCCTCGATCGTCCGCAGGCCGGCTGCAGCCTTGGAGACAAACCGGCTCGCGGTCAGGAAATGCGTGTAGGTGTAGCCGACCTGCTTCTGGCGCTCGATGTTGTTGGTGGTAGAGCCGCATTCCAGGTCGATCGTTCCGTTCGCGATCAGCGGGATGCGGGTCGATGACGTGACCGGGACGTATCTGACGTCGAGCTTGTCGAGCTTCAGATCCTTCTTCACCGCTTCGACGATGGCGAGGCAGATATCGATCGCGTAGCCGACTGGTTTCTGGTCCCCGTCGAGGTAGGAGAGGGGCGTTGAGCTGTCGCGGAAGCCGAGCGAGATGGCATTGGATTCCCCGATTTTCTTTAAGGTTCGCGAGGCGTCCTGGGCCTGAGCGAGACTGGCCGTCAGTAACACCGCCGCGACTACGGCAAGCATGCGCCTCATCATGAAGTCCTCGTTGGATCGATGTGACGGTACAGAAGGCTGGGAAAGGAAGGCTGGGAGCAGCAGGTCAGGACGTCCCAACGCCGGAGAAGAGATCTCGATAGGCGAACAGAGCGGCCGAGCCGCCGGTGTGCAGGAAGACGATCCGCTCGCCTTTGCCGATCTGCCCCTTGCGAATGAGGTCGATCATCCCGGCCATGCCCTTCCCGGAATAGACAGGGTCCAAGAGGATGCCCTCAAGCCTGGCGAGCAGCCTGATGGCGTCTACCATCTCGTCGGTCGGCTGACCGTAACCTGAGCCGACGTATCCATCGAAGGCGACAACGGCTTGCTTCGGCAGCTCGCCCTTCACGCCGAGAAAGTCGAGCGTCTGTGCCGCTAGGCGGTGGACGTTCTCTTCCTGCTTGTGCTTGTCGGCCCGGACTGAAATACCCGTCACTTGGATCGGTGCGTTCATCGCGTGGAGGCCCGCGACGAGGCCCGCCTGTGTCCCGGCGCTTCCCGTCGCGTGGACAATGCGGTCGACCCGCAGACCCAGCGTGTCGATCTGGTAGAGCAACTCGGCAGCGCAGCTCACGTAACCGAGCGCCCCGAGGGGCGTGGAACCACCGCCCGGTATGAAATAGGGCTTGCGGCCCTCGCCACGCAGATTCTCCGCGAGGGCCAAGCCCTCGGCGTTCATGTCGAGACCCGCGTCCCGGAACTCGACTGGGCACCCGATGAGGTCGTCCAGCAGGACGTTCCCATCTCTCTCGTAAGAGGGGCCACCGTTCGTCACCCGCCGCTCCAGGAGCGCTCGACAATCGAGGCCAAACCGTCGCGCTGCGGCGGCTGTCTGGCGCACATGGTTCGATTGCGTCGCTCCCTGGGTGACCAAGGTGTCGGCGCCCTGCGAGAGGGCTTCGGCCACCAAGAATTCCAGCTTGCGTGTTTTGTTGCCGCCGGTCGCCAGGCCGGTACAATCGTCGCGCTTGATAAAGATCTCCGGACCACCGAGGTGAGCAGTAAGTCTATCCAGACGCTCGATCGGCGTCGGGAAATGTCCGAGGGCCACCTTGGCGAAGCGTGCGAGATGCATCTTTGTGGGTATCCTGACGCTGCGACCGATTGCTTGACGCATGCAAGGTCGAAACTAAGCCCTTTCGCGGCGTGATTGCCAATGCATTCTTTCGCTGGTTCTATTCCGGAATCGTTTGAGTGCGCGGCTGGACGTCGCTTCCGCGTCGGCCAACAGGTTATTCTAGTTGAGTTCCAGTCCGGCCCTTCGATGGTTCAACGGCGAGTGTCGGTTTAGGCTTTTGCCTCCCGAAGCTCCGCTCGGCCTGCGGCGTGCATGCCTCATGAAGGCAATCGGCGAGGAGGCATCCCTTGGAGTTGGCGTGGCTCGAAGATTTCATCGTCCTCGCCCGCGAGATGAACTTCACGCGGGCAGCGGCAAAGCGGAGTCTCACGCAGTCGGCCTTCTCCCGGCGTATCAGGCTCCTTGAACTCTGGGCAGGTGCACCGTTGTTTGATCGATCCACCTACCCCATCAAGCTCACCACGATCGGTCAGGATTTCCTGCCAACCGCGACGGAGATCGCCTTCGCACTGCGTTCCAAGCAGGCGGGCATGAAGCAGAAGGCTGGGAGCGGCGTCGCATTCCAACGCTTCGTCACGACCCACTCGATCGCAGTGAACCACCTGCCGGGCGTGCTGATGGCGCTGCGAACCGATTGTCCCGAGCTTCGAGCCGACGTTGTGTCAGACAACTTCCACGCGTGCGTCCACCAGCTCGTCTCAGGGACCACGGACTTCCTGTTGTGCTACCTGCACGAATGCATCCCGCTTGAGATCGACGAGCGCCGCTTCGCTCGTATCGATTTGTGCAAGGAAGAACTCGTCCCGGTCTGCTCCCCAGGCGCAGACGGCGAACCCTGTTGGCAACTCACCGCTACCGCCGACGCACCGATACCGTTCCTGGCCTACGCGGAAGGCTCCTTCCTGGGAACGGTCGTGAAAGGCATCCTCGAACGCCACCGGCACAGCTTGGCGATCGTGCACCGCGACGCCTACGCGGAGGGGCTGAAGAGCATGGCGGTGAAGGGTGGAGGCGTTGCGTGGCTTCCCATTATGGGCATCCAGCGCGAACTCGACGAAGGGCGACTGGTCCGGGCCAGCTCGTCGCAATGGTCGGCGGACTTGATACTCGCTGGCTTCGCGGAACTCCCGTCCCTCAATCCGACGGGCGCGAAAGTCTGGGCCGCTCTCAAATATGCCGCCTCCTAGACAAGCGTGGCTGCGTGGTACACGACGCAAACAAATCGCCGCTTTCAATTTCTGCGACGCAAGGACGAGAGAACGACGTTCGCAGGTTGTTCGAGGTAGAACATTCGCGCTCGTCGGCGTGGTGTCGGTTTCGGAAAAAACGTCTGACCGGATCAACGGCTGTAGTGGGCGCGAAGTGGCCGACCGAAACTGGCCGAAAGCCGTCGGTCCGCTTCCTGGCACGAGATGGCTTAAACCAGACGTTCCCGCTCGCGGCAGCGTTTTACCGACGCTTGATAAGCCGTCACGTTTTCCCGACAGAACGGAGGACGTTCTGGAGCTTGCCAACTGGTGCGGGGGTTCTGTCGGTAAACCGGTCGTTTTCCATACATAGAGGTTGTGAGCGCGGAGTGGCCGCTCGGGGTGGATTTCTGCCAGTCCGCTTTCGGGCGGCCATGAACAAGAGCAGACATCACCACCGCGCCCGCTCCCGACCCGCTGCGGAAGCTTGAACCGTCCGCTTACGGGCTGCTTGGTGGGTCGGAGGCCATAGCCGGTATGGGATGAAGCCGCTGTTCATTCCTCTGTCGTACACGCGGCAGCTTAGCTGACGGCGGCTGCGCCGAGCTTGCATTCGACATCTTCTGCCCTGATCCGGCTGATTGGCATCGGTGCGCCGGTCTTTAGGTTCCACATTCCGAAATAATCGTAGCTGGGCTTGAGATGGTACACGACGGTGGCGTCGCAGCCGTCCGGGCGAAAGGTAATTGTGATTGTCTCCACGAAGCTCGGGAAGTTGGTCTCACGGACGACGGTCTGCGGCCCATCGAGCCGCCAGAGCAGCGAGGTCCGCCCAATCTTGGTGGGCGTCCCAATGCTGCCCTTCACCTCCTGCACGCGCTCGTTCGGCAGACCTAGCCGCCGTGCATTCCAATCGGACACGCTCGAACGGTCGACCACGCTCAGGTCTAGGTTGCGTGCTTGCCGGTAGACATGAGGTTTCGAGGCGACCTCGTCCGCCACTTCGACGAAGGATAGCGCAGCGTCCAAGCTCTCCGCATAGGCTGCGATCGGCAAGAGGACGGCTATGGCGGCCAGGAAGGGGGGAACGCGTCGCCCGAAACTGGTTACGAAGCTAACGTCGCAGAAGCGGATCCTCATGGGTGGATCATGGTTGGTGCGTTCTGGGCGGCAGGCGAAATGACGGTTCTAGGTACAGGGTTCTGGGTACACGGCGATCATCAATCTTTTATGCTCATCCGCTCCAGCCGAGCAGCCGAAACCATGCCCAATCGAGTGGCATGAGCACGAGGAAGGTGATCGCGGCTAGCGCGACGCTCAGCAATATCCCGTCACGCGCCGGCACCGCGCCCATACCCATCGCGACCACGATGGGTGAGGCTTGGTAGGGCAGGATCGGCGTGGCGTAGCCGATGACCTGGGCCATCAGCACGGCAGGCAGGGGCAGGTCAGAGACATCGGCCAGCGTGCCAGCCAGGGGAGTGAACAGCGCGGGCACGCCGTTGGCGGTCACGACGAAGTTCAGTAGCGTAGTGATCCCCACGAGCGTGGCGAAGTCTTGAAACGACGCTCCGGGCTTAAGCGGCGCGACCGCGAGGAGGGCATGACCGAGTAGGCCGCCCAGCCCCGAGCGAGCGACGACAGCTGCAAGGCCGAGAATACCGGCGACATATAGGCAGGTGCGGATGTTCACCCCCGTGGCGAATTCCTCGCCGCTCAGGAAGCCGACGCGCGGCAGCAGGCAGAAGCAGGCCGCAGCCAGGCCGACCCAGGCCGGGGCGATGCCATGCCACGCCTCCGTCACCCACAGCGCGAGCGTGGCGAGCAGAAGGAGGCCCAAGCGCCACTCCGCAGCGGAAAGAGGCGCGGCAGTCTCGATCGACGCCATGGCCCGGGGGCGGCCGGGGAACAGCAAGCAGATGCACGCGGTCAACGCGACGCCTTTAAGCAGGCCTAGTACGGGCGCATGCAACGCGAGATAAGACAGATAGGACAGGTGGACGCCGTAGGCGGTTTCGGCCGCGCCGGCCATCACGAGGTTAGGCACGTTGGCGGTCAGGATGCTGGCCGAGAGTTGGAAGGTGCCGAAGCCGACCGCCAAGGCGAGGCCGGTCCGGCCACGCCGATCGTCTCCAACCCCCACCTGGTCGCCCAAGGCCACGACGATGGGCATCAACAGGGTAATGCGGCCCATGTTGGAGGGCATGACGAAGGCCAGGGCGTAGGTCAGCATCACGACGCCGCCGACTAAACGCGGCCACGACCCAGATAGGCGGGCGGCGAGCAGGCGGGCAACCCGGTCTGCCAGGCCGACTTTGCGGATGGCGACGCCGAGCACGAAGCCGCTGAGCACCAACCAGAAAGCAGACGAGAGGAAGCCCGAGAAAACTATCTCGACCGGAGCTACACGCAACACCATCGCGGCGGCAAAAAAGAGCAGCGCTACAAGGTATTCCGGTAGGCGGGCTGTAGCCCACAAAGCGACGGTCAGTGCTGTTAGTACGGCGGGCAGCAACAAGCCCCCACCGTCGAGCCCGCTCAGCATGACGCCTCCCGACCGATCTTGAACGGCGAAGATTGCAGGCGGTGCATAGGCTGAGAATGCGTCGTTTCGAGAGGATGCCTTCGCCTCTTACGAAGGTTTGCTCAGGACCGGATGCGACACGTCCGCTTCGGGACGAAAAATTTAGGTCGGCTTGCCACCCCGAGCCGAAGTTGGCGGATGGCCGACGAAGGGCTGCTTTCAGGAAGCAATGACAGCGGTCCGCACGTCTCGCATGGGTCGGTAGGAGGCCGTCTGCTTTTCCCGCGGACCCTCTCCGAAGCGGACAGACGGCTTTCGGCCAGTTCCGGTCAGTTGCCCCGCACCCATGGTGAACCCAGGGCGGAAGGTCGCCTTCTGGGAAGCAGCGGCCTCCACATCGCAGAACCAGTCAATGACAAGCTGTCGATCACTCCGGTAAGGTCAATCGTGGCGCGCGACACCCAAGATCATTGGTTGACAGGCCTGTAGAGATCCTCAGCACTCTACTCAGCTGCCTGCCGTACGATCTGTGCGCCCGGCACACCGAGGCCGATCGCCTTTGCAAGTGCCGAACGTTTAGCCGCGTAGTCCTGAGCGATCATCGGGTAATCGTCGGGCAGACCGAACCGCGCGCGGTAGCTCTGAGGCGAGAAGCCGTGAGCAGTCAGATGCCGCTTGAGCGTTCGGTACGCACGGCCGTCGATGAAGCTGGTCAGCGTCTCAGCTCTGATGGACCGCCGGATCTCGGCGGTGGTGGGTGAGCTGGTTTCGTTCGCCGGCGCGGTCTCGACGACAAGCCCACCATCCAACGAGCACAGTGCACGATGAATGTCCGCGATGAGCTGTGGAAGCTGAGCGGGCGCAAGATGGTTTCTTGAAACGTAGGCTGAGATTATAGAGGTGGTGGTGTCTGCGTATCTAACGACTTTTGCCTCGTGTGCTCGGTTGTCACGCATAACTCTTTCCCTTTTGCGGCCTGGCATGGACATTGGCCCCGCTCTCAGACGGCAAATGTCGTGGTGAGAAGCTCCGCCGCCGGTTCGTCCCTTCGATCCGACGGCGGAGGCGGTTGATTGGCGGCTACGACTGGCCGGCGCATCGATCCTCATTCGATGCGTCAGCTGAGTTTGGATCGTCGAAGCGTCTGTTCGGCCACACGACGCCCGAGCTCGATCAGCACGACATCCACAATCTCGCGAAGGGCGGGATCCTGAAGCTCCGCGATCGTTCGGCGAAGATCGATCGCTTGCTCGACCGCTCGCTCCAAACGCGATCGCATGCCGTCATGCGGGTCGATATTGACTGGTGTCGTTCGTGGCACGGCAGGACCTTATTCAGCTCGCCAAACGGGCCGCGACGCGGCTCTCGGGGGACAGGACGGACTCTGTGGTCCCGCGCATCTTCTGCAGCTGGCGCAGGCTCCGTGCGTCAAAGCCTGCGTTGACAGCAACGATCTCCACATCGTCGATCATCTGCGGAAGTCCGAGTGGTAGCGCGTGAATGTGCAGTTGGAGCAGCCTCAAGAGCCAACTCGTCGGCATCTCGGAGACGAAGCCCTTCAATCCTCGCGGCAGTCCCCACTCGACGATCGCGGTAAGGATCGCCAGCGCGGTCGGGTTAAGCCGCCGGCCGGACGTACGTGCCGGGCCGGCGACGCCGATCCGGCTCCATTCCACGATGTGCGGGGATGATGGAGGAGCGGACTCACAGAGCTGGGGGAGATGCTTCGACATGACATAGGGACGTACAGTCGGCAGCAAGCGGGAGTATCCGACCACCTCGTCGTCTTCCACGGCCAAGAGGTGGACGGCGTGCTCATCGTCGAATTCATCGATCTCGCGCTTATCGTCCCGCGCGATCGCAGTCCAACCCATCTCTTCGACGAAGATCTTATGGCGTAACCGCCAAGCTTGCTCCATCAACTCGGCGTTCTGCGCGATATCAGCTGTAGTAATGACTTGGATCATGGAAACACCTCTGTACGTGGTGTGCCCGCCCGTTCGGGCGCGCGATACCACGCGAACGCGTGGTATCGGCATGTTCGTTGCGCGATCGCCGGCTTCGTCTGGATGTATGGCGTCTCATCCCCTAACTTCGTCGGGGATGGGCGCCCTCAGCGGTCGTGGTCAGGATATGCCGTGAGCAGAAAGTCCCTCGATCACACGCTCAAGCTGCTCACAGAGCTCGACCGAGCCGGTAGCATCCCGGAGGTCATCGCCGCCGTGCAGCGACAGCTCACGGGCTTCGGCATCGACGCGATCATCGCGGGGCTTCTCCCGACGCCGACGAGTTTGGTCAGCTTCAACCGCCAGTTCCTCGTCATGGAGAGCGTTCCTGCGGAATGGCGTACACGGTACCTGAGCCGGGGGTATGCCGCGCACGACCCGATCGTCGCGCTGACCTTCCAGCAGCAAGTCGGCTTCGGTTGGGGTGATCCCACTCTGCCCCCGCCCGCGACGACGACCGCCAGACGGGTCATGAACGAGGCGGCCGATTTCCATCTTCGTGATGGCTATACGGTACCGCTGACCACCGTTGAAGGCGAAGTCGGAGGGATGAGCTTTGCCGGATCTCACCTCGAAATCGCCCCGGAGCATCGCGGCATGCTCACGCTGATCGCGAGCTACGCCTTCGGTCATGCTCTGCTCATGCGAGGCCAGCCCATAGCGACGCGGTCGAAGCTCTCACCACGGGAACGTGAAACTTTGCAGTGGGCGGCGGAGGGCAAGACGGACTGGGAAATCGGTGAGATCATGGGCATCTCGGAACACGGGATCGACTCCCATCTCCGCCGCGTGCGCACCAAACTGAGAACCCGCAACCGGGCTCAGTCGGTGGCAGAGGGTTTTCGGTTAGGCTTAATCGTCTAGGTAGCTGGGTCAGCATGGGGCGACTGGTGCCCCGGAGGCGTGACGTTGACGGATGACGAGCGGGACGAACGCCTCATAAATTCAATTTCAGACGCGCTCGGCGTGAACATGGCTGTGTTTTATGACGGACACGTTGAGACACAGGGCAGTCCTGCCGACTATCATGGCTTGATGGTCCTCATACGTCTGATAAAGGCGTTTCGATCGATCTCCGACGAAGAACGTATGACCGTACTAAAGATGGCTGAGGAGATAGCTGCGCGTAAATCTTAACCGATGGCAGGTTTATCTAATCTTCAGGTTCGATAAAGTGGGGGACAAGCTGCGACGTATCGTTTGAGATGACCCCTACGCTTTCGCGTAGGATCATCCCAGCAGGCTCGTCGCCCACCACCCACGATCCAATCACGACACGTCGGCCGTCGAACTTGGGGACGTTCGCCAGCGCTTGGCGGACATAGCCGCTCCGGGCGTAGGGGCCGTCCTCCGCCGCAGCGACCTGCCCGTTCGTGACAATGGTGACGTTGGCCCCCTCGCGCCCGAGCAACGGCTTGCGGGCGAAACTCTTGCCGAGCTCGAACTTGCGCGGATCGTCCTCGAAAAAGGCCGGCAGTAGGTTCGGATGGCCCGGATGGCGCTCCCAGAGTAGGGGCAGGATGCCCTTGTTGCTCAGGACCATCTTCCAGGCCGGCTCGACGAAGGTCGTGCCGCTGGCGGCGATCGCCGGCCCAAAGCTGTCCCGCAGGAGCCACTCCCATGGGTAAAGCTTGAACAGGAGGCGGACTGGCTCGCCGCTGCGATCGACGAAAGACGAGCGTCCGCCCTTTTGCTGCAGTCCGATGTCCGACACGTCCACGAGGCGCACTTTGAGCCCGGATTGCGCGGCGCAATCGGCGAGGTAGCCGATTGTGCCGCGGTCCTCCGGGAACTCGGTCATGCAGGTCAAGTGCAGCACGTCGCCAACCCGGGCCCGGATCTCGACGAGGCGGGCGAGCAGGCGCTCTTGGACCGAGTTGAACTGATCCGCGTCCGCCGGCAGCGCGCCGCTCGCGCGCATGCCTTCCAGCCAGCGCCACTGGAACACTGCCGTCTCGAACAGGGCGGTCGGGGTGTCCGCGTTGTATTCCAGGAGCTTCGCCGGCCCAATGCCGTCGTAGGCCAGATCGAAGCGACCGTAGACATGCGGATCGCGGGCGCGGTGGCTGCGCGTCACTAAGCTGTGGGCCCAGTCCGGGATACCGAGCCGCCGCATCAGCGCCGGGCTCTCTGCGATCTCGGCGGCGAGGTCGAGGCACAGCCGGTGCAGCTCGGCGGTCGGCGCCTCCAGATCATCCTCGATCTGCGCGATGGTGAAGCTGTAGGCCGCGCTCTCGGACCAGACCTCGTGCTCGTCCTCGGCAGTGTGGAAGTCGTATCCGTCGTCGGCGGCGACCGCGCGCCAATCTTCACGTGGGTTGAGGATGTGGCGGCGCATTATGCACCTGCGCCGTGCGCGGCCACCGCACGGCCCGATCCCCCGAAGCCGCCGAACGTCGTGGTGCCCGTGGCGGCGCTCGCACCGGACGCACCGGACGATGCGCCACCATGGAAGAAACCGAAAAACCCACCATGGCCGCCGGATGACGATGTCCCGGTGCTCCTGCCGGTGGGATCCAGTGCGGGTGATCGCCCATCGCTACATCCAGGTGAGGCGGAGCTCCCGCTACGATCACACCCTGGTTGGGCCAGGCTCCCTACTACCTGCTGCGGTTGGGGGCTCGGCGGGGCGGTCCGGCTGTACTGCCAGCCGGCGAGTGCCGTTGAGCCGAGCAGCACGAGGGTGACCTGATGCGATCGCTTCAGAGTCGGCCTGCTGCGCTCGCCCAATGGGCTCGGACCCGGTGACGAAACAGCGCGACGGCCGAAGATCGGTTGAGCACCGCGCCGCAGCATCGGGGATCCTCTGTTTTCGACCCAGACGTTACCAAAGCGTCGGTTACTTTTCTCGTTCTGAATGCGATTGCGGCGCTGAAAACCCAGGTTGGCCCTCCCATGGATAATCAAGTGCTCACGCAGCATGTGTAACTGACAGCAACACCGTGGGGAAATCCAACCCGGAACGATAGAGCGTCGTGGCGATCGGCGACAGCACCACCCGTCAGATTGCGCGTCGTGCGCAGCTCGCCAGCGGAACGTCCGCTTTTCCGTTGGATCTTCTCCGAAGCGGACCGACCGCTTTCGGCCAATATCGACCGCTGCAAACGGGCAGCCTGAGCGTCTGAGACGGGTGGTTTGCTGCCGGCCCGCTTGCGGGCGGTTCAACAACGAAGCCGACATTGCCGTCGCGACTACTCACAATACATAGCCAAGCTTGGTGAGCAGTTGACGTATCGCTGCTTGCGAAAAGCGAGTTTGGCGACGCGGGCGGCCTGGTCGTGTCGACAAGTGGATGCCTGCTCGCGAAGCAACTCGGCTCGAAAGTGCACGGACGGCTTTCGACCAGCCCAGGCCGGTGGCAGACAATTTCGGCCGTCGACCCGCTCCGAAGGGGCGGGAGCAAGAGGCGGCTGATTTCTAAGTAACTTTCTCTCGATCCGCACCTTGAGTGCCCTAGACCGTAAGAGAGTCTCAATATCTGGGTCTATACACTCCAAGAAAATGCCTATGATCGGCTGTGCCAGGTCCGATCTGAAGGCACTAAGCAATGAGGCAAGCTTTAAGAGTGGGCTGTGGCGACGAGAGTAGCGGAAGAAAGAGGGGGATGCGCACGCTTCTGTGATGCTCAGGACGGCACCGCCGCCGTCGAGTTCGCAATGATAGGCGGATTGCTCATCTTCCTGTCCATGGGGATCATGCAGGTCGGCTTGTACGTATACACGTCAGCCGCTTTGGAGAATGCCGTCGCCAAGGCGAGCCGCCAGATCATGACTGGAGCAGCGAGCGCTGGTACACTGACAGCCGCACAGTTCCGCTCGAATGTGCTATGCCCAGCGCTCCCAAGCGGGCTTTCCTGCGCCAATATTATCACGAACATCAACACTATTCCTGAAGCGTCATCGCCCGGCGGGTTCTACCAGTACGTTAACAGCCAGCAGTCGTGGATCATTCCGCCGAGCATGGACAATACCAAGACCAGTTTCTGCACCGGCACCGGCGGGTCCGTGATCTACGCTCAGGTGTATTACGCGATGCCAGTTCTGTTTCCGGCCCTTATCGGCACTGCGGCGACGACCTGGGGCGGACGCTCGGTTTACTTCGTGGGATCGTTCGCAGCATTCCGGAACGAGCCGTTCCAGAGCTCGTCGAATACCGGTTGCTAGCGCATGCTCACACCCTGTCTGCGCCTGCGCGCTTTCCCGTCAGACCGCCGCGGCGTATCCGCAGTCGAGTTCGCCCTGTGCACGCCCGTCTTGATGGTGCTCCTCCTCGTCGGGTTCGATACCGCCCGCTACATCGTGGCTGCTCGTCGACTGGCGGTCCTTGCAGCCACCATCGGCTAGATGCTGTCGGTCTCGACCACTGGGCAGGTCGCCGTCGCCGACCTGCAATTCTACGAGGATGCCACAGTCGGCGTCTTTCCGCAGGTGCTGCAGGACTCTTACCAGCAAGGTGTCGCATGGCGTAACGACATGGGCATGACCGTGTCGGTGGTGAACTTCACAGGCTCTAACCCGACATACACCGGCAAAGTCGGTTGGAGCGCAGGCACGAATTTGCGCCCGTGTAACACGTCGATGATCGTAGCGTCCGATACGGCGCCGCCCAGCCCCACCGCCCTGCCAAGCGACACGTTCGGCCCCGGATCGCTTATCATCGTCGACCTGACCTACACGTTCCGCCCGACCATCGCGACGCGGTTCATGACGGCGCTGACGATCCCGCGCTCCTTCTATGTCCCGCCACGCTTACATATGGGGGCGCGGCCAGCGCCACAGTAAGGCAATGCTGAGGCTGTTATGATCCGCGCGAACCTTCTGAACCGCTTCGGCCGCGACGCAAGCGCTTCAACGGCGGTGTTCTTCGCCTTTTGCGCGATCCCAATGATAGGCATCGTCGGCATCGGGATCGACTATTACACAGCGCTTGCCAACAAGGCTCGCCTCGATGCTGCAGCCGACGCCGCCGCGATCGCCGGTATTACAGCTGCGCAGCAATACATAAGTGCCAACTCAAGCTCACAGACCGACCCCGGCTTGACGAGCAACGCGATCAGCGCCGGGCAGACCCAGGCTGGCAAGGCTTTCTACGCCAATGCTGGCAAGGCCAAGACGCTGGTCAACGCCGTAGCGAGCGCCGTCGTCGCCCGCAGCGGCCAAACACTAACGGCCAGCGTAAATTATACCGGGGCGCAAGCGACCGCTTTCGGCAAGCTGTTCCGGGTCCCAACGTTCAGCCTCGCTGGCCATTCCGGATCGAGCCTGACCATGGGCTCATACCTTGATTTCTACCTCGCCCTCGACATGTCGGGGTCGATGGGTCTGCCGACTAGCACAGCCGGCCAACAGCAGCTGATGGCGATCAATCCCGACGACCGGAACCAGTATCCCGGCGGGTGCCAGTTCGCCTGCCACTTTTCAGGCTATCAAGGCTACAGTGTCGCCAAAAATAACAGCATAACCCTGAGAGTCGACTCCGTTGGTAAAGCCGTTCAGAACTTGATTCAGACCGCAAATAGTACGCAAACGCTGAAGAACCAGTATAGAATCGGGATTTATCCATTCGTCGTCAACGTGATGCAGGCGGCGGCGCTGTCGTCGAATTTTACAACCGCCACGACCGTCGCCGGTCAGCTCGGCACGACCTACCTCGATACCGGCTTGGCGAACACAACAACCCAAGTCATGGGTTCGGGCGGGACGCATTTCGAGAACGTCTTTCCGGGCGTGCAGCAGTACGCCCAGACCTTCGGTGACGGCTCGTCGCCTACGAAGCCGAAGGCATTCTTGTTCATCGTCACTGACGGTGCAGACAACAATCAGACCTACGATGGCAATGGCAACTGGACCGGATCGCAGCCGCAACGGCCGAACAACTTCCAATACTGCCAGACCGCCCAGCAGCAGGGGGGCACTGTGGCGATCCTATACATTCCCTATCAGCCGATCTATAATCCGAACTTAAGCTTCGCCGGGGACGAGGATGGTAAAGTCAATGCCGTAATTCCAAATATACCGGGCGACTTGCAGGCCTGCGCTTCTCCCGGATACTTCTTTACAGCCAATTCGGACACTGACATCAACAATGCAATGCAGACCATGTTTGCTCAGGCGCTTCGGGCCGCCCGGCTGACACAATAAGATGTACATTATACCACAAGCTGAGCTTATCCTGGCAATCTGCCAACAGAAGACAACCACAACGTAGCATCGACAATTTTTATTTAGTGTCTGATCGAGGCGAAGTTCCACGTTTATAGTGCGCGCTCGGGGCAAAACTAGATCATGGAGTGAGGGAAATCTTCCAGCGTCGGGGCATAAGAGCGATTCCAAGTCTGACCGAAATTCATGTCTGCTTCGGAGATCCGACCGCAAGCCCCATACCGACAAGGTTGGGTCGGTTTCGGAATGTCCGCAGCGGGTGGAAAACGGACCAACCGCTTCTCACTCGCATTCGCGCATACCTGACGTGTGACTGCCGCTCAAAGCTACGAATTTGCGACTCGTTTCCAGCATTGATGCCGATTGTGCATCAATCGATCCAGAAATGATCTTGGACATGGAAACGGCCCTGTTCCACAGTTCGCGTTGAACGAAGGCTGCCGTTGCTCCGTGAGCAGCGAGATGGGCCTCGATATCGGAGGATCGCTGTGGCTCAGGCAGGGCAAACGCTGAAGAAGTCCAATGTTAGATACGTCATTCTGGCACTGATCTTCCTTGCAACGACTTTCAACTACGTTGATCGGGCTACCCTGTCGGTCGCCGCCTCGTCGATGCGGACCGAGTTCGGCTTTGACGCGATCACGATGGGCCTCGCTTTTTCGGCCTTCGGTTGGTCCTATACGGCGATGCAGATCCCAGGCGGCTGGGTGCTCGACAAGTACGGCGCCCGCCTCGTCTACGGCATCGGCCTGATCCTTTGGTCGGCCTTCACAATGATGCAGGGCCTCGTCCACGCCGTCTCGTTAACCTTCCTGGCGCTGTTCGCCCTGCGCTTTCTCATGGGCATCGCGGAGGCGCCGGCCTTTCCGTCCAACAGCCGCCTGACTGTGATGTGGTTCCCCACGAAGGAACGCGCCTTCGCAACCTCGATCTTCCAGTCGGCTCAATATTTCGCCTTGGCCGTCTTCACGCCGATCATGACGTGGATCCTGCACGCCCATAGCTGGCAGGCGATCTTCTACTGGGCCGGCGGCGTCGGCATCGTACTGGGTGTCGTGTGGCTGCTCTACGTTCACGAACCGCGCCACCACCGGGGCGTGAACCAGAGCGAACTCGACTACATCGAGGCCGGCGGCGGCCTGCCCAACATGGGCGACAAGCGCGATCGCATCCGCTGGTCCGAGGTCAAGGCTCTCATCAGCAACCGCATGATGATCGGCATCTATATCGGTCAGTTCTGCCTCACCACGATCACGTGGTTCTTCCTGACGTGGTTCCCGACCTACCTGCTCGAAGCGCGCGGCATGTCGATCCTTAAGGTCGGCATTGTGGCAGCAATCCCGGCGATCTGCGGCTTCTTCGGCGGGTTGGCGGGTGGCCTGTGGTCAGACTGGATGCTCCGGCGCGGCTTCAGCCTGACGACGGCGCGCAAGCTGCCAATCGTCTTGGGGCTGCTGTTCTCCTCGACGATCGTGCTCGCCAACTACGTACAATCCGACGTATTCGTGATCGTAGTCATGAGCGTCGCTTTCTTCGCCAAGGGCATTGGCAACCTCGGCTGGTGCATCGTCGGTGACGTGTCGCCTAAGCAGATCATGGGCGTCAGCGGCGGCATCTTCAATCTGTGCGGCAACCTCGCCAGCATCGTCACGCCGCTCGCCATCGGCATCATCGTCAAGGAGATGGGCTCCTTCGACCTTGCCCTTGTCTACATCGGCGTGGTCGCGCTGGTCGGCGCCCTCTCATACCTCGTCATCGTCGGGCCGCTGAACCGCCTTGAGATTCGCGGCGAAGAGGGCGCTCCGGATGTCGAGCCCGCCCTGCCGCGCGGCGTCGGCACAGTACGGGCCTGAACGCCCCATCCCGCTCATGGAGGACATTATGGCTCAGGACACCGTCACCGGCATCCGCCTGCGCTCAGTCTATCTGCCGCTCAAGACGCCGATCAGCGACGCCAAGGTGCTGACTGGCCGCCAGAAGCCGATGACCGAGATCGCGATCCTGTTCTGCGAGGTCGAGACCGGCGACGGCCATCGCGGCCTCGGGATCAGCTACTCGAAGCGGGCCGGCGGGCCGGGGCAGTTCGCCCATGCCTGCGAGGTCGCTCCCTCGCTCCTCGGAGAGGATCCGAGCGACATCGCCAAGGCCTGGGACAAGCTCGCCTGGGCCGGCGCCTCGGTCGGCCGCAGCGGCCTCGCCGTGCAGGCGATCGGCGCCTTCGACGTGGCTCTCTGGGACTTGAAGGCGAAGCGTGCCGGCCTCTCGTTGGCCAAGCTCCTCGGCGCGCAGCGTGACAGCGTGCGCTGCTACAATACCTCTGGTGGCTTCCTGCACACCCCGCTGGAGGAGCTTCTCGTGAATACCGACCGCTCCCGTGAAAAGGGGATCGGCGGCATCAAGCTCAAGGTCGGGCAGCCAGATTGGGCCCTCGACATCAATCGCGTCTTCCGCGTCCGGGAGCACCTTGGCGAGGCGTTCCCCCTGATGATCGACGCCAACCAGCAATGGGACCGGCCGACCGCCATGCGGATGGGCCGGATCTTCGAACAGTTCAATCTGATCTGGATCGAGGAGCCGCTCGATTGCTACGATGCGACTGGCCACGCGGCGCTGGCGGCCGCCCTCGACACCCCGATCGCCACCGGCGAGATGCTGACAAGCGTCTCCGAGCACTGGGACTTCATCCGTCAGAACGGCGCCGACTTCCTGATGCCGGACGCCCCACGGGTCGGTGGCATCACGCCCTACCTGAAGGTCGCGACGCTCGCCGAGTTCGCCGGCATGACCATCGCCCCGCACTTCTCGATGGAGTTGCACATCCACCTCGCTGCCGCGATGCAGCGGGAGCCGTGGGTAGAACATTTCGAGTGGCTGGAGCCTCTGTTTAACGAGCGCCTAGAACTCCAGAACGGCCGGATGCTCGTGCCGACGCGCCCCGGCTTGGGCATCAGCCTTAGTGAGCAGGCCCTCGCCTGGACGCGCGATACAGCCGGCTTTGGCAGCCTCGGCTGAGCGCTTGGAAGCTTAGCAGCCGGTACCGCTTGCTGAAGCATACGCTCCCAACTGTCCGCTTTCTTGGCCAGCGTTCTCCGAAGCGGTCATTCTGCTTTCGGCCAGATCCCGCCATGGTGGCGGGCGCCTTTGAATGACTGGGTTGGGTGGATTTCTGTCGGTCAGCTTCCGGGCGGCAATGTGTGAAAGCGGACATCGTCTTCATGCCCGCTCACGATCCATCTCGGACTCTGGAGATGTCCGCTTCAAAGTAAAACGCCGATGTCGTTCATCACTCCGAGGATCACCGATACCGGGCTCTATGTCTGCTGATACACAGTCTGTGCTCGCTCGAAGCGCCGGGCACGCAGGTCGTCTTCATGCAGGAACACGTAGGTGTTGCCGTCGCCCTCGAATAGCGACTCCATCAGCCGCGTACCCCCATGATGTTCGTTGCCGTAAGAGAACAGGTGCCGCCACGGCGTTTGACCGGGCTGCGTGATCGGCTTTGCACGCACACCCTCGACGGTGATCTCCTCCTCGGGATGCCCCTGAATGTCTTCCGGCCAGCCGCCAAGTTTGTCGCCGAAGTTCATCACGTCACCGTCTGCTCCCACGTCTGACGCGCTTGGGTAAAACCCCGGCTGGCAGTCCAACCAGTCGTAGACGGCATCTGCCTCTACGGTGCCGTGTGGGTACGCGGATTTCCAGTGCTGCGGCACGCTGAACCTCGACGACGGGTGCAGGCGCTCCGCCATGATCCGTTCGCTCCAGGGTACGTCGCCGCTGGGGCTCATGAGCGCCTCTAGGGCCTCGCAGTGGGCGACGAGGCGCGGAGGCGGCGATGTGCGCACGAGTTCGGCAACGGGCTGGTCGTGCCAGAACACCCAATGCGCGCCGGTCGCTCCATCCCAAGTCGTGTCGTTGAAGATGCTGAGGAGCCCTGTGCGCGGCAATTCGGAGTCAAACCCCGCTTCCCGGATCAGAAACGCAAGATCGAGTTGGGCGACGAAGGCAAGCGGCATCGGCTCGGATAGGGCGACGCAGCGCGTTTCGTACTCGGCCGTGACCCTATCCAAGTCTTCGGATGTAATCTGTCTCTGATGCGGCCCCCGGGGCTCGCGCATCATACCCTCGTACATCGTACGCATGCGCTCGGCCCCACGTCGCAATTCGGCGACCTTGCGCTCGGCGTCCGGGTAGGCGGGACGCTCGGGCCAAGTGAAATTAGCGGGCAGGTCTGGATAGCCACCGATCTTGCTCACGCCTGTAGGAAGTGGATCATCAAGCACCTGCTGGCGGACGAAGAGCACGACTGGCCGAACGGTCGCCTTCACAAGCTGGACGTCGAGCGGCACCTCCATCTCGCTCAGCGACTCGTCGAGGTCGTCAAGGCTGGGAAAGGTCGGCACGGGTACCTCCGGGTGATATTGTGTCCACAATACCCCGTATCATCGAGTTCGACGACGCAAAGCTTCGTGCGCGTGAGGCCATGACTACGAGGCGGAACGTCTGCTTGCGGGCGACGAGACAAATCACGCAAACCACCCTGGGCCGAAGTTGCCAGTCGGCCTGACGAATGGCTGCTTTCAGGAAACGCCGACGGTGGTCCGCATAGCCGACCTGAGTCGGAATCAGCCGCAAACGGCGGTTTGCTAAAGGCGCACCCATACTGGACTCGCAGCACCGGTTCCCGGCCGCATACCCAAACCGAACCAGCGGGGTTGGCCGCCTAGGGTGATTTGCATACGTTCCCTATGAAACCGAAGAAGTAGCCGTTCGGCCGCCTCAAGCCATTCGGCGTGTCCCTCGCGCATCCATCACCGCCAGCGCCGTTGCTGCCAGAGCCAGTGGCGCGAATGAGACCCAGAGGACCGTGTCCCAGCCATAGCTCGTCAGCAGACCGCCGGATGAGAACGAACCCAGGGCCACCGCCCCGAAGACGATGAAGTCGTTGACCGACTGCACCCGTGTCCGCTCCTCCGGGCGATGACACTCCAGCACGAGGGCGGAGGCCCCTACGAAGCCGAAGTTCCAGCCGAGGCCGAGGAGGATCAACGACAGCCAGAAATGAGTCACGTCGATACCGGACAGCCCGACGATGGCGGACGAGCCCGTCAGGGTAAGACCGGCCGCCACGACGCTGGAAGCACCGAAGCGCGTAATTAGCCGTCCTGTGAAGAAGCTAGTGGTGCGAGTCTAACACTTGGTGCCCGCGCTTTGCGGCCTGGATGATGCGATCCGGGTCGGCGGTCCAGACGAAGGGCTTCGGATTGCCGTTACTCTCGGCGATGAAGCGTTTGATGGCGGCCTGCACCTCGATCAGCGATCCGAACACGCCCCGTCGGAGCCGGCGTTTTGCGAGCTTGGCGAAGAAGCCCTCGACGGCATTGAGCCACGAGGCTGAGGTCGGGGTGAAGTGGAAGGTCCAGCGCGGGTGGCGGTCGAGCCAGGCACGGACCTTCGGGTGCTTGTGGACGGCATAGTTGTCCAGGATCGCGTGGACGATCTTGCCCGCCGGAACCGCCGCCTCGACCGCGTTGAGGAAGCGGATGAACTCCTGATGCCGGTGGCGCTGCATGCAGCGGCCGATCACCTTGCCCTCCAGCACGTCCAGGGCGGCAAACAGGGTCGTCGTGCCGTGGCGCTTGTAATCGTGAGTGCGCGTCGTCGGCTGGCCCGGCTTCATCGGCAACGGCTCCTGCGTGCGGGCGAGCGCCTGGATCTGGCTCTTCTCGTCGACCGAGAGCACGACGGCGTGGGCCGGCGGGTCGATGTAGAGCCCGACGACGTCGCGCAGCTTGGCGGCGAAGGCCGGGTCGGTGGAGAGCTTGAACTGCCGGACCCGATGCGGCTGTAGGCCGTGCCCCCGCCAGATCCGCTGCACCGACGAGACGCTGATGGCCGCGGCCTTGCTCATGGCGGCGGCCGTCCAATGCGTGGTCTCGCCGGGTGGTTCTCCTTGCGTCAGAGCCACCACGCGCGCCGCCACCTCCGGCCCCAGCGGCGGGATGCGCGCCGGTCGCGTCTTGTCCCGAAGGAGCCCATCGACGCCCTCCTGCGCGAAGCGGTCCTGCCAGCGCCAGACCACCGTCTTGGACACGCCCGCCTCACGCATGATCGCATGCGTCCCCAGCCCATCGGCGCTCAGCAGCACGATACGGGCGCGCCAGACGTGCTTCTGCGACGTGTTTCGATCCGCCACGAGTGCTTCGAGCCGAAGGCGATCCGAGGTGGAGAGCGTGAAAGAGATGCCACTGCGCATCCCGCCAGACTCGCAGGATGGGCCTCAAACCGAAACCCCACACGGACTCAACCGTCAGGGCTCAACCACTAGGACCGTACATGGCGATCACGTGCCACTGGAGACCGAGGTTCGCATCCTCTTGGGCGTGGCCGCACAGGCGCATGGCTAGCGGCGCGGCCGTCATCACGAAGTTCATCAGCAGGTAGGACACGGCCCCACAGATCACTGCGATGATGAAGCGCGGCTGAGCCAGGATCGCCGCCAGAGGCCGCCCGCCGTCGAGATCCTCCGCAGTGGGTCGCGGCAGGCGGACGCCGGAGAGGACAATGGCTGCCAGAACAGCGACCGCGGCTTGAGCCAGGAAGGTGGCGGCGAACTGGTAGGGCGGCCACAGGTCCATGGTGTAGGTGACGAGCTGCGGGCCGATCACCCCCGCAAAAATCCCGCCCGCCATAACGGTGGACAGCGCGCGCGGGCGCCGCCCCGGCGGGACGCACTCCGCCGCTGCGAAGCGGAAGGAGAAGACCACGGCGGCGTAGGCGCCCCCGAAGAACATGGCGGCGCTGAACAGCCAGAAGTTAGCAGCCAGGATGGCCCAGGCCGACAGTAGCCCGACGAGCACGCCGCAGCCCGTCCCGGTCATGAAGGCCGCGTTCCGGCCGTAGCGGCGGGCAATGCTGCCGGCCGGCAGGGAGCAGGCGGCCATCCCGACGACGAAGATCGAGATCGGCAGGGTCGCTAGGACCTTGCTCGGCGCCAGCATGTTGCCGACGACCGCACCGGTCGAGAACACTACGACCGAGTTCGCTCCGGCGAGCGCCTGTGCGACTGCCAGCCGTAAGATATTGGCCGTTCCAGATTGGGCAACGGAAGCGGGTGCGCGTTCAGCGGTCAACGTGGAGGCTTGGGGCATCGGACGCTCGGGTTTCGGCAGACAGCTTCCTCGTGCCCACAGGTCGGCAGCACGAGAGATCGAACTTGGAGGGCCGGGTTCGGTAGGCTGAGCGGGCCATAGATGGGCGCAGCTCGTCCGTATCTCGACGAGATGCCAATTCGTGTAGAATGGCTGCCAACCTGAGGACCGGCGATGGTGTGGGAGCCGATCGAGGTGCCACCTGGGCTGGTGCCGCCCAGGCCGATCACCGTGCGCGCGCAGACCATCCCGGCGCGCGGGTACTTCGCCGAGCATGCACACCGCTGGCATCAGATTGTCTACGCCACCTCAGGTGTGCTCACGGTAGCCGTTGAGGGGCGTTCCTTCGTGATCTCGCCGGAGCAAGCCGTGTGGGTGCCGACTGGTGTCCGGCATCGGGTTGGATCGCTCTTGGGCGCTCAGTTCCGCAGCCTGTGGGTTGCCGACAAGGTCGGGCGCGACGTAGCGGAATGTCCGACGGTGTTCGCCGTGCAGCCGTTGCTGCGAGCCCTGATCTTGGAGGTGGTGGCGATTGAGGGGGCAGAGGACGATGACGGCTATGCCGGCCGCGTCACCACCCTGATCCTTGATCAGTTCCGACGGGCCTACTCTGTGCCGGGAGCGCTACCCTGGCCGCGAGAAGGCCCATTGGTCAGTCTCTGCGAAGCCCTCTACGCCGATCCGGCAGATGCCCGCGGACCGGACGAATGGGGGCGTGAACTCGGGTTGTCAGGGCGGACTTTGGCGCGGCGGTTCGAGACTGACATCGGCATGAGCCTGCGGTCTTGGCGGCGACGCCTGCGCTTGTTGAGGGTCGTCGAACTGATGGGCGGGGGCTTGAGCGTGACCGAGACCGCGATGCAGCTCGGCTACGGCTCGACTTCCGCGTTCGTGTACGCGTTCCGCACAGAACTCGGGAGCAGCCCGCAAGCCTACATGCGCGAGCAGGTGGTAGATCGGCCCAGGCGCTAATGAACCGGCTGCATCACTAAGCGAGGAAACGTCTTCGGAGACCTCGTCCTTACAGAAGCTGCTTCGGGTCGGAAACAGCTATGAGGGTCGGTTCGTTAAAGGCGGACCCATAGCGAACCGGCGGTGCCGGTCTTCATACGCCTACCCAAACCGAACTAGCCGGATCGGCTGCCAAGGGTGGTTTCCTGCCCAACCGCTTTTGACCGGCGGATGCATCGAAGCGGACATCAGTTTGCTCTCTGCCGGAGCGCCTCCAGACTTCGGGGATCTCAGCTACTAGTGTCCTGGCAGGGCGGCCAGCGGGACGTTGACCGCCTGCTCGGAGTGAGCTCTCATGGCTGGTCTCGTCGCTGCTGTCCGTCAGACCTCGGCCCTGGTTCGCGACGCGCCGGCGCGCCTGATCCACCGCGTGCGGCACGGCGACGATCACATCCGGATGGATCCAGCCAACGCCGTCACCATCGTCATGAATCTGAGCGAGTCGCATTCGGCCCGCTGCCGGTTGGACGGACGGGCGGCCACAACCGAACCGTTCGTCGGCGCGGTGACGCTGGTGCCACCCGGCAGTCCGGCAGCCTTCACGCTGACCGGCACCGCGAACGTCCTGATGATGCAGGTGCCCTGGTCGAGCGTCCGCCAAGTGGCTGAGACTGAGGGGCGCGATGCCGCTCGCGTCGAGGTGCGGCCGCGCATCGCCTTCGACGACCCCGTTCTGGCGCATCTCCTCTACGCCGCAGCTGCGACCCCGGACGGCGAGGTGGAACCGGTCGAGCCTGTCATCGTACGCCTGCTGGCCGCGCACGACACGCGGCATCGCGCCGGGGTCCCCGCCCTCGGTGGATTGACGCCGAACACCCTGCGCCGCGTGCGCGCCCGCGTCGAGGCCAGCCCGGAGGACCCGCCGAGCTTGGACGAACTCGCCACTGAGGCCGGCCTCAGCATGTTCCACTTCGCCCGTGAGTTCCACCGATCGACCGGATCGCCGCCGCACCGCTTCATCCTACGGCGACAACTCGACCGCGCCACCATGCTGCTCGCCGACCGGAACATGGCCGTGGCTGACGTCGCCGCGGCCGCCGGCTTCGCCCACGCGAGCCATCTCGCGCGCCACCTGCGGCGGCGCACCGGCCTGTCGCCCGACGCCTTCCGGACCCGCATCCTGCCCTGATCGTAGCAAGAACGTGCTCGCATCCTTCGGCACCGGGCGATCACACTGGCAGCCTCTCGACAGCCAGGGACGACCCGACATGCCCGAGCAGGCCGACATCGACTTTCCCGCCCGTGCCCATATCGGGGACCGGACGCTCGCCAACGCCGACATCCGGGACATCGAGCTGGCGCGCGCCCGCCGCGCCCTGGCCTACCTCAAGGCTCGGATTGGCAATACTGGCATGCGCGAGCTGCTGAGGGACGATCTGGACCGCGCCCGGGCGCAGAACCGCGCCTGGGTCGAGGCCTCGGGCGGGCGCTGGAAGTCCGGCACCGTCGAGCTCGTCGTGCCGGGCCCCAGGGCGGCGGCCTTCCACGCCTTCTTCATGGCCATGATGAAGGAGGACCGGCAGTCCGAACTCCGGGCTGCCCATCCCGAGCACTTCATGAACGTCCCGCTCGGCCCCCACGCCGAGGTCATCGAGAATGTCGGGCAGGACGACCTACCCTGGTTCATCCGCCTCACCTTCACGGCGTCAGACGCGGAGTTCCCGACCCCTTGGGACCCGGCCTACCCGGCCGAGCACCGGCTCGGCGCGATCATCAACGACGCCGACGGCCAACGCATCGGCTCGGCCATCCATGAGATGCGCGACGCCGAGGACGGGCTGCACGTCAAGCTAAGCATCCATTTGCCCGAGGCGGCGCCGGACGCCCTGGTCACCGGGCACTTGCACCACTTCAGCGTCGAGTTCCGGAACTGGACCCGAGCGGCGATGGAGGCGGCGTGATGGTGGGGACCACGACGAGCCGGACGGACTGCGACGTCCTCGTGGTGGGGGCCGGGCCGACTGGGCTCATGGCCGCCACGCTGCTCGCGCGCCGCGGCGTGCGGGTGCGGATCCTCGATGCCCGCAGCGAAGCCTCGCGCGAGTCCCGCGCCTTTGCCATCCAGGCGCGCACGATGGAGCTGTTCCAGCAGATCGGCCTCGTGGACACCTTCCTCGACCAAGGTATCGTTAACCCGGGGATCGACTTCTTCGTGGGCGGTCGACGCGTCGGCGGCTTCGACTACGACCGCGCCGCCTCGCCGGACACGCCGTACCCGTTCATCTTCCTGCTGCCGCAATCCCGGACGGAGGCCATCCTGATCGACGACCTCTCCCGGCACGGCGTCATGGTCGAGCGGGACGTGACCGTGACGGGGCTCGATCAGGACGGGGGCGGCGTCACCGTCCACGCGGACAGCGCATCGAGCGGCTCGATCGAGGTCCGCGCGCGCTACGTGATCGGCGCCGACGGAGCCCACAGCGCGGTGCGCAAGGTGCTGGGTCTCACCTTCGCGGGTGCAAAGTATGCCCCGACCTTCCTGCTCGCGGATTGCCGCATCGACTGGCCCGCGGGAAGCGGCCTCGACCACGACCGCTTCCGCGTGTTCCTGCATGGTGCCTCGGTCGCCCTGTTCCTGCCGCTGAACGGCACCCGGTGCTCACGCGTCATGGCGACGGACCACAGCGGCCGTGTTGATGCCGGTGGTGAAGCCGCAACGCGTCTAGGCCTGCCCGAGCTGGAACGGGCCTTCTCGGAGGCGGCGGGCTTGGCCGTGCGGCTGTCCGAACCGGCCTGGACGACGCGCTACCGCGTGCATCACCGGGGCGTCGACCATTACGGGCGCGGTCGCGCCTTCCTGGCGGGCGACGCCGCCCACATCCACTCGCCGGCCGGCGGCCAGGGCATGAACACCGGCCTGCAGGACGCCGCCAACCTCGCCTGGAAACTCGCGGCGGTGATCCGCGACAGGTCGCCGGCCGATCTGCTCGACACCTACGACGCCGAGCGTCGACCGGTCGGACAGCAGGTCGTGGATACCTCCGACCGGATGTTCACGGCAGTGGCCGGCCAGACCGGCTGGGAGGCAACCATCCGCGACTGGCTCGCCCGGCCCGTCTCGGCCGCCATCGCGCACCTCGACGCAGTCCAGCACCGCGCGTTCCGGCGTCTTGGGCAGTTGGAGATCGCCTACCCGGTCGGCAGCTACGTCGGGGACGGAGCGAGCGCGTTGGGACATTCGGGCCCCCAGGTGGGCCATCGGGCGCCAAACGCCGCCGTCTCGCGCGACCAAAGCGTGTTCGACCTGACCACCGGCTACGGCTTCACCGTGCTGGCCTTCTCGCGCAAGGCGCTGGAGCGGGACATGCGTCACCGCATTGTCGACGAGCTCGATGCCCTCCGGCGAGACGGCGTCACCGCCTATCTTATAGCCCGCAACGCGATCGGGCGCGACGGGCGCAGCGTCGCCGCCACATCGCCCGACGCGTTCGATAGATACGGACTGCGTGAGAGGGACGGGCAGGCGATCTACGTGATCCGCCCGGACGGCTACGTCGCCTGGCGCGGCGAGGGTCTCGATGTGGCTGGTTGCGGACGCTTCCTCGAACGGCTCGCACCGAAGGCTGTGTCCCATGGATAAGCGCGCGGTCTGGTCGACCTTCAGGGCCAAGCCCGGTCGGGAGGATGAGGTCGAAGCGTTCCTGGAAGCCTGCGCCGCCGGCATCGCCGGCGAGCGGGGTACGACGACGTTCTTCGCGCTGCGGCTCGTCGACGGGCGCTACGCCACCTTCGCCGACGACGCGGCCTTCCAGGCGCATCTCACTGGGCCGACGGCCCTTACGGTCATGGACCGGGCGCATGACCTGTTCGCCGACGGCGTCGACATCGTGCAGGCACAGGTTCTTGCCGCCAAGGAGCCTGAGCGATGACGGAACACACGAAGAGCGCCGAACTCATCCGCATCGGTGGGCTCACGCTGCGCTTCCTCCAGGACCGGCACAGCACGGGCGGGGCGCTCGACCTGTTCGAGATGACGGTTCAGCCCGGGGCCGCGATGCCGGTGGCGCACTATCACGAGACCTGGGACGAGACCGTCTACGGCCTGTCCGGCACGACGTGGCGCATCGCGGGACAGGACGTGCCGGTCGGTCCAGGTGAGTCCGTCTTCATCGCGCGCGGCGTGGTCCATGGCTTCCGCAACGACGGCAATGGCGAAGCCACGTGTCTGAGCCTGCTTACGCCGGGCGTACTCGGGCCGGAATACTTCCGGGAGATGGCCACCCTCGCGGAGGGAGCAATCCATGATCCCGCCGCCATGAAGACTGTAATGGAGCGGTACGGCCTGATCCCGAGTGAGAATGGCTGACGCGGAAACCTTTTCTCGAATGATGGCGTCCGCCATCCACCCGACCTAGACCTGCGGAAGCAGCGACATCGTCGTGGGTGGTCGAAAGCAGTCGGACAGCCTCGGGGCGCCACCGAGGATGCAGAAAGGACTTCAGCTGGGCCTTCCTTATCAGTGCGCCGGCGATTTCCCGGCGGCACCGGAGGAATGCTTCTTCTTTTTACGCTTGCCGGTCCGCAGAACCACCTCCGCGTTATCTTCGGCGACGCGCTCGGCCAACGCGAAGTTATGCAGCTCCGGCGTCCCATCCTGGTTCGCTGACGACGCTTCGGTCACGGCAAAGAAGGCCGCACGCACGATCTCCTTCTTGCTCGCCTCTGGATGCCGCTCCCGGACGGCGGCGCGGATCGCCTTCGGCTTCATGCCCGGCACCGCGATGCTGCGCAGCGTCGCGGTGATCTCCTCGATGGAGGTCATGCAGTCTCCTCGGCTCTGAAAAAGGGTCGAGCTGCTACCTTTAACCTATGTGACGCTCCGATGACACGGCCACACGCCGCGCTTCTCGTTCGGCCCACCTTGTTCACGCCTGTGTGAAGCCATATCGAACCCCTACGTTCCTTCCCGAGACCGGAACGCACTCAGGGCGCGCCTCTCCGCGAGGCGGCGCCGCTTTTTATCGCCCCTCTGGACGCCGTAGCCGGCAAGCTCGCCGGAAAATGTAGCCGATCGTCTGGAGCCGTAGCTCTGCGGTCGTCGTCTTGTCGCGGATACACACCTAGATGGCCGACATGGCAAAGCGGCCGATGACCCTCGACCTGTTCGCCACCCTCGACATCATCGACGATGATGTTTCGGCGGTCGTGGATGCCTATTTGGCTGATACCACATCCCGAAACGTGGCGTTCGGGGAGGGCTATAGCATCGACCCCGCGGCCGCGGTGGCCGCCCATCCGTTTGCCCGCACCTTGATGGGCCAACCTTGGGCCGACGAGGAGCTTCGGCGCGCGGCTGTGCGAGCCGCCATCCTGCTAGCCGAGCCCGAGCGAATTTGAACGTATGCGCGGCGATGCCGCGAACTTTGGAATTCGACCACTGGCAAGTAGTTCATAGATCGCTTGTGCCGGGCAACCGGCATCCCGCCCTTCGTAGCAGACGGAGGTTTGGACGCAACGATCCACGGGCGAGGATGTGAAGCGGCCCTCGTCCTCTGCCGCCTCAGGCCGTCGTGCAAGTGTCATGACATCGGAGCGACATCGGCGGCTGTCGCTGCCGAGAGGTCGTTTTGCTCGCTTCCCTGACGCCAGGCTCCCCGACCACCTTGAGCCTGATCCTCGGCTGCCTCGTCCTGGCGCTCGTCTTCGAGTTCTCGAACGGCTTCCACGATGCCGCCAACGCTGTCGCCACGGTGATCTACACCCACTCGCTGAAGCCCTTCCCGGCCGTCGTCTGGTCCGGCCTGATGAACTTCGCGGGCGTCATCCTCGGCGGCATCGCCGTCGCCTACGCCCTCGTCGAACTGATCCCGCCCGACGCGCTCACCCCGCCGAACGGCGGCGCCGCGGTGGGCATGCTCGCCGCTCTGTTCGTCTCCGCTCTGTCCTGGAACATCGGCACGTGGTGGCTGGGCATCCCGAACTCCTCGTCACATGCGCTGATCGGTTCGCTCATCGGCATCGCCGTCGCCGACACCTTCCTGCACGGCCGCGGCCTCGCACAAGGCGTCGATTGGCACCAAGTCTGGGACGTACTTGCCTCGCTGCTGGTCTCGCCGTTGCTCGGCTTCGGCCTGGCGCTGCTGGTGTTCCAGTTGCTGAAGCGCGCCGTGCACGACCGGCACCTCTACGAGCCGCCGAAGGAGGGACAGCCGCCAGTCTGGTGGATGCGCGCGCTGCTGATCTTCACCTGCACCGGCGTTTCGTTCGCCCACGGGACCAACGACGGCCAGAAGAGCATCGGCCTGATCATGCTGACCATCATCGGCCTGTATCCGGCCGAGTACGCGCTCAACCCGCAGATGACCCAGCCGCAGATCGCGCAGGTCGCGTCGGACTTGAACCTCGCGGCCGACCTCATCGCCCGCTTAGGCAACGACCGGAAGAGCGAGGGTGCTCAGGCGGCCCACGAGATCCATAATCGGCTCGAACGGATTGGCAGCCTGGGCGACGTGGCGGCCGACGAACGGACCGTGATCCGCGACCGCCTCAACCGCGTCCTCACCGAGCTGAAGGCGGTCGAGGACAACGGCGCGACGCCCGAAGCCGACAAGAAGACCGCCGAGGCGCTCCATGGCCGGCTCGGTCGCACTGTGCAGTACGCCCCCTGGTGGGTCCGCATCGTCAGTGCGCTGTGCCTCGGGCTCGGCACGATGATCGGCTACAAGCGCATCGTGCGCACGCTGGGCGAGCGGCTGGGCAAGCAGCACCTCGTGCCGGCGCAAGGGGCCGCGGCGGAGCTGGTTGCCGCGGGCCTGATCGGCGGGGCCGGTATCACAGGCTTCCCGGTAAGCACCACGCACGTCGTGACGGGCGGCATCGCGGGGACGATGGTGGGGTCGGGCGCGGGCGTGCAGCCGGCGACCCTGTGGCAGATCGCGACGGCCTGGGTTCTCACCCTGCCCGCGACGATCGTCTTGTCGGGGACGATGTTCTACCTGATGTCGTGAGATTAGCATCATGAGTGCTACAACTGACGGCCGGATCTTCGGCATGGTCCGTTCCCTGTCGCTCGTCGTTCTCGCAGGTGCGGCCGTCAGCCTCACTTCGGCAAGAGGTGCCAATGCTTGGGGAGACGAGGGACACCGCATCGTCGGCCGCATCGCCCTTTCGCTCCTGACGCCGCAAGCCCGGAGGCAAGTCGACGCGCTTCTCGCCGCAGACACGGATACGCTTACGGCCCCGGATTTTGTCGCGCGCACGACCTGGGCCGATCACTGGCGCGACTCGGACCGCAACACCACGAAGATCCGCTACACCGCCACACAGCAGCGGCATTTCGTCGACATCGAGCTCACAGCGCCCGACCTCGCCCAGGCCTGCGCGGGATCGCCGCTTCCCGCCGGCAGCCCAGCCAGCATCGAGCTTGCGCAGGATTGCGTCCTCGACAAGGTTCGGCAGTTCGCAGCGGAACTCGCCGATCAGGAGACCGCTGGGCCTGAGCGCATTCTGGCGCTGAAGTATCTCTTGCACTTCACCAGCGATCTGCATCAACCGCTGCATGCAGCCGACAACCACGACGGCGGCGGCAACGACGTTCCGCAACCAAACAGTTAGGTGCCCGTTCACCCGGAACCGCTGCGACGCACAATTGTTGCTGCACCGCACGTCTCAACAGCGTGCTGTCCCTAGTGGGCGTTTCCTCCCTAGACTGGCCGCTCCCCTGTGGGGCGGCCTTTTTTGATAGCCTGATCCAATCCTATCCCTGATGTGGCTCGGTACTTTTAGGGTATGTGAAAGGAGACCCTCGCGGCTGGTCCGTTATGGATGTGCCTTCAGACCGACTGTCTGTAGGTAGCCGTTCAGATCAGCGACGTGCTCAGCCGAGACGACAGCGCCGATGTAGCCGTCCGGCCTTACCAGAACCCAATCCCCGCTTCCGAGACCATAGGCGTCGCGGAAATGGCCGCGCGTGTCGATCAGATCGCCGCGGGCGCCGATGGCATGGATGCGCAGACCTTGTTGCGGTGCTTGGGCCGCGCGATCCGTCTCGTAGCCGATCAGCGTCCAGTGCGGACCTTTGAGGAGGTCGAAAACGCGCACAGCCTTACCACCGACACCCATTAGTGGCGCGTCCGGGGCGCGATCACCCGCGAGGATGCCGCCGTGGCGTTCAGGGGCCTCAAAGGCCAGAGAAGAGGTTGGATAGGCGAGATCGAGTTGCTGCACTATGCGGCCCCGGCGCATGTCGCCGCGCTTGGCCGCTTCAAGCAGCCCCGTGGACAGCCCCAGCATCGCCGCCGCAATCGGTCGTCGCTCCTCCTCGTAGGTGTCCAGCAGGGCGCCAGGCGCGCCGGCCAGTACCGCTGCCAGCTTCCAGCCGAAGTTGTAGGCATCTTGCACGCTGGTGTTCAGCCCTTGTCCGCCGGTCGGTGGGTGGATGTGCGCCGCGTCACCCATCAGGAAGACGCGGCCCGTGCGGTAGCTGTCGGCCAGCCGCGCGTTCATGGCGTAGGCGGACGCCCACGACACGTTGTGCACCACGATGTCGAACCCCTCCAGGGCCCGGTCCGTGATGAACGCCTGCAACCCCGCGACGGACAGGTCCGGCTCGCCCTCGGCGGAGATTGGGGCCTGCAGTTGGAACAGATCCGTCTTAGCCAGCGGGCACAGCGCTAACTGGCGCGCCATGTCGCCCTCGTTGAAGCGATGCCACATCGCGCGGTCGAGACCCGACAGGCGCAGGTCAGCCACCACGGCGCGCACGCCGAGCGTCTTACCGGGGAACCCGGTGCCCAGAGCATGGCGCACGAACCTACGGCCGCCATCAGCACCGATCAGGTAACGCGCTCGGATCGTGTGCTCGCCGCCAGCATCAGTGACCTTGGCTGTGACGCCTTCAGCATCTTGGTCAAAGCTCGTCAGTGCGCAGTCGTAGTATGGCCGGTGACCCAGTTCGGCTAGACGCTCGCGCATCACCTGCTCTGTGCGCCCCTGCATCACCATCAGCGGAGCGCTGTATGGCTCATCGGGTGCGGGCTTCCCGTCGATGAACATCGCCTCGTCTGTGTAGGTGCCGTCTGGCCGGTATGTCCGCTGGTTGGGATAACGGCCGCCGACCGCCGCGATGCGATCGACGATGCCAAGGTCCTCGAAGATTTCGAGCGTGCGAGGCTGGATACCCTTACCGCGCGAGCCTCCGAACGGAGCCTGCGCCTTCTCGATCAGGCGGAAGTTCACGTCACGTCGGGCGAGATCGATGGCGAGGGCCAGTCCCGCTGCACCAACCCCGCAGATGAGCACGTCGGTGGTGAATGGGTTTGTCATAGCGACCTCTGTATGTGTATGATGCACATAAATCCGAGGATCGCGATGTCGTCAATAGAAAACGTGCAAAATGCACATATCGGCGTGCAGATCCGCACGCTGCACGCCGCGCTACTCGACATTGTGGCGGTGATGAACCGACCGCAGCGCGACGAGGCGATGGTCCGCGCGGCGGGCATTCCGCTCGACCGCGCGCTGTTTCCCTTGCTGGTCAGCATCGAGCGGTTCGGCCCGATCGGCGTGGTTGATCTCGCGGACCGGGTTGGCCGCGACTACACGACGGTCAGCAGGCAGGTCGCCAAGCTCGATGAGTTGGGTCTCGTGCGGCGGCAGGCGGGCGCTGCGGACGGGCGGGTCCGCGAGGCCGTCGTGACGCCTCAAGGCAAGGCCATGACGGACGCTGTCGATGCCGCGCGGGAGCGGTTGGGTCAGGCGATCTTGGCCGATTGGGAGCCACGGGACGTGGGCGAGTTGGTTCGGTTGATGAGTAAGTTCGCCGAAGCGCTCAACTCAGCGCCAGAGTGATCATCTGACCAGACCCCGAGTCTGAGGCGCCTGACCCACACGGTTCGATTGGGGTATGGGAGTGGGAACCGGCGGTTTCAGTTCGGTATGGGTCCGCCCTTAGCGAACCGCCGTTTGCAGCCGGTTCCGACCCTTAGCCGACCCTATTGGGCAGGCACTTGCGACGCCGAACCAGCCGTTCGCCAATCGGCCAGCAGCGGAACTCCGAGCGCCAAGACAGCTAGCAGGACGCAGGCAATGACGAAGCATACAGCCCGCCAGCCGCCCCGGACGCGGGCTCCCAAGGCGCTGGCGAGCAACGCCAGAACTAGCGTCACGGGCCAGTAGACGGCACCCATGACAATGAGGATGATAGGAAGGGTCATCGACCCTGCTATAGACGGTGAGACACCCGCAAGGTGCAGGCCTTTCAGAATATTCTCGGCGATCCCGAACAGGGATCCCTGCTTTTCACGTCCTCGGTTGGGCTTCTTGTCAGCCTCGTGCTCGGCATCCTGGTGCACGAGGCCGGACACGCCGTCGTCGGTCGCCTCACCGGCTCTCGCATCCGTTTGATCCGTATCGGTCGAGGACCGGTGCTCTTCCGCATACCGCTCGGCTTGGGCCTTTTGGTCTGGCGCCTGTTCCCAACCAGCGGTGCTGTCGCAAGCTATCGGCCGCTCGTGACCGTGCGGAGGGCGCGACTCATGCAGATTGCAGGCGGCAGCTTCGCCAACGCTCTGATTGCCGTCGTGCTTGCCGCCGTTCTGCCATCGCCGACTGATCCGGTGATGCATCCGGTGCTGACGCCCGTGCTTCTCATCCAAGCTGGTTTCGCCATCCTCAACCTTGGCGTCGTTATCGGGCCTGGACGGAGAGGTACGACAGATGGCGGTCTGTTCCTGGCGGCGCTGCGGCAACCGCCAGTTGCGACGGATCATGTGCTCACGCGGTTGTATGCGACGCGCGTGACCAACCTCACGCCCGATCTACCCTCGGAACCACCGTCCGCTCTCGCTGCCGTGGTCCTACATGCGCTGGTGATCGGCACGCCCGAGGCGACCTACACGCACTTGGAAGCCCTTGGCGCAGCGCAGGCGCCACGTCAGGGGGCACGTCTTCGCGAAAGGCTGCTGGCACAGGGCGGCCTAACGCACCGGGAGCGTGCCGCACTGCGCAACGCCTGATCGACAGGCGTTCACCCAACTGTTGGTGCGTTTCAGCGGCTCGCTAGGTGGACCGACAAGCGTCGGCTTCCACGCAGATTGAGCCAGAAGTAGACCGTCGCAAAATCACCCCCGAGCGGCCATTCGGCTTCCGGCCCGAGCGGAAGCTCAGAGGATCATCGTTCCGGGAGCGTGGCGATCAATTCGGAAGCGAGAGAGCGATCCTCCTCGGGTGAAGCTTGAACGGCTGTGCGCACCATCGCTGCGGTTGCCGGATTGCTCTGAGCAGCCTCAAGCACTGCTCGGCCGACCGCAGCTTGCATCCTCCCCAGCGATGGCGGCCCCGCCCGATGAGCAGCGCCGGGCTGGAAGAGCATGTAGAGGATCGTCGCCAATAGGACGATGACGCCAAGGAGGGCGACGAGGATTGCGATCTTCATGCAGCCCCTTATCACGAGCGGCCATAGCTCCGACGTCAGGATAGAGCGGCTACAACCGTCCTAAAGTCTGCTTCCCATCGAGGCTGTGTGAAAACGCCCTGTTGTGCTACCTTTTCGGGAGCGCTGGAGGGGTCGAATGGGCCGTTTCATCGAAGGTTGCGAGCGGCGCCAAGCGCTTCTTCTAGCGGACTGCGTCGACGACTATGTCGGCGAGGAGAACCCGGTCCGAGTGATCGACGTCTTCGTCGATGAACTGGACCTTGCCACACTCGGCTTTGAAGGCGCGGCTGCGACAGGGCGGCCCGGCTACCACCCGGGGACGCTCCTGAAGCTCTATCTCTACGGTTACATGAACCAGGTGCAGTCGAGCCGACGCCTCGAGCGCGAGGCAGGCCGCAATGTCGAGGTCATGTGGCTGACCGGTAAGCTTGCCCCCGACTTCAAGACGATCGCGGACTTTCGACGCGACAACGGCGAAGCAGTTCGGGCGGCGTGCAAGCAGTTCGTCGTCCTGTGTCGGGAGATCGGCCTCATCGCCGGCGGCACCGTGGCCGCGGACGGCAGTCGGTTCAAGGCCGTGAATACGCGCGACAAAAACTACACGCCCGGCGCGATCCGCCTTCGCTTGGCGCAGGTGGAGGCGAGCATCGAGCGCTATCTCGATAAGCTCGACACCGCCGACCGGCAGGAGGCAGACGTCGCCGAGATGCGCACCACGCGCCTGAACGAGAGGATCGAGGCGCTTCGCCAGCAGATGCGCACGCTGCAAGCCATGGCGCACGAAGTCGAGACAGCGCCCGACCGTCAGATCTCGCTGACCGACCCGGACGCCCGTGCCATGGCCACGAACGGCAAGGGCACGGGCCTCGTCGGCTACAACGTCCAAGCGGCCGTCGATACGGACAGCCATATTGTCGTGGCGCATGAGGTCACGAACCTCGGCCATGATCGCACCCAACTCGCCAATATGGGCCGGCAGGCGAAGGACGCGACCGGGGTCGAACACCTGACGATCCTCGCTGATCGCGGCTACTTCTCAGGAGCGGAGGTCCTGGCCTGCGAAGAGGCGGGCGTCACACCGATCTGCCCAAAGCCTTTGACCTCGGGGGCCAAGGCGGAGGGGCGCTTCGGCAAACCGGACTTCCTCTACGATGCGCCGAGCGACACCTATCGGTGCCCTGCCGGCGAGACCCTCATCAAGCGCACGACCACCGTCGAGAACGGTCTCGTTCTGAACCGCTACTGGTCGAGCCACTGCCGATCATGCGCGTTGAAGCCCGGCTGTACGACCGGCAACGAGCGACGGGTGACGCGCTGGGAGCACGAGCATGTCGTAGAAGCCATGCAGGATCGGCTCGACCGCAGGCCGGACGCTATGCGCATCCGGCGACGGACCGTCGAGCATGTGTTCGGCACGATCAAGGACTGGATGGGACGCGGTCACTTTAAGATGCGGAGGCTTCCGAACGTCGGGACGGAGATGAGCCTCCACTTCCTCGCCTACAACGTGAAGCGGGCCATCGCCCTGCTCGGAGCGCCAGGGCTCATCGCCGCGATGCGGGGATGAGCCGAGAACGGCTCGCTCCGCCCGTTACCGCTTCCGCCACAACGCGTTTCCACACAGCCTCCATCCATAGCAGCCGATCAGCATAGTTCGTTTTGGGTATGCGATCGGGAACCGGCGCTTTCAGTTCGGTATGGATGCGCCTTTAACGAACCGCCGTATGCAGCTGTTCCGACCCAACTCGGACGCCTCCAACGACACAAGGTTTTTCTGTTAGCGGACATGCTTGGGGAGGCAAGTTCAGCTACTCACGTCGATCGCAGGCCTGAGGAACCTCGATCAGGCGGTCATGAAGGCCGCAAGCTCCTCCGACGTGCCTTGGGGAAACGTCTGCCGCAGATGGTCCAGAAAGGCGGATACGCGGGCGCTGAGAAGGCGACGTGTCGGGTAGAGCGTCCATAGCGCCGTGGGAGGCAGATCGACGTCGCCCCAATGGATGAGGTGGCCCGCTGCTATATCTTGGCTGATCAGTGAGTAGGGAAGCGCTGCAGCGCCGACGCCCGCTCGTACCGCATCTCGGACCATAATGGGCGAGGATAGCCGAAGGATCGGCTCGAAGGCGATATGCGACCGCCCGCCATCCTTTATCACGGTCCACCCATTGCCGCCGCCTGCGCCTCGCATCACCGCCCGCACGATCTCGCCTTCGTTCAGGCGGACGAAACGAGGGCTCGCCGCGACTACGAGCCTATCGCGCAGGAAAGCCCGCCCAACCAGACCCTCGTTGGTTTTTGGATTAACCCGGATCACGAGGTCATACCCTTCCTCGATCATATCCACTTCCCGATCGTCGGTCGTGACCTCCAATTGGATTTCTGGGTAGCGCAAAGCGAACTCGGCCGCGATCCGACCCATCGCTATCTGCGAGAAGAGCAACGGTGCGCTGATGCGCAGGCGACCGCGCGGCGTTCCACCGCCCGAGGCGATCACGGCCGCCGTATCATCGAGTTCACTGAGCAAGGCATAGGTTCGCTCGAACAGCGCCCGGCCTTCCTCGGTCAGCTTGATCGTGCGCCCGCCCCGCTCGAACAGACGCAGGCTCAGGGCCTCCTCCAATTCCGTGACACGGCGCGACAGCGTGGCCTTTGGGCGTCCGGCGGCACGGGAGGCTTTGCCGAACCCGCCATGCTTCGCGACCAGGGTGAAATCAGCGAGGGCAAGGAGGTCCATACGTTCCACTCACGAGACAGAGCGTCTAGATATAAAGCCTATCAGCATCGTTATGGATCGCTAATTTGGGTCTCAGCCAAACGGCTCAGCCCAAGGAGCAGACCAATGACCATCCTTGTTACCGGTGCCACCGGCCGCGTCGGCCGCAACGTTGTCGAGCAGCTCACCAAGCGCGGCGCGAGCGTACGCGTCCTCACCCGCGATCCGGCGAAGACCACTTTCAACGGGGATGTGGAGGTGGCGAAAGGCGACCTGCTCGACCTCGACGCCCTGCGGAACGCCTTCACCGGCGTCCGCACGCTGTTTCTGCTGAATGCGGTGACGGGGGACGAGTTCACCCAAGCGATCATTGCCCTGAACGCTGCCCGCGCCGCAGGCATCGAACGGGTCGTCTACCTGTCGGTGTTCGACGCCGACCGCGCCGTCAACGTCCCGCACTTCGCGGTGAAGTTCGGGGCCGAGCGCATGCTGGAGGCGATGGGCTTCAGCGCCACGGTCCTGCGGCCGAGCTACTTCATCGACAACGAGGTCATGATCAAGGACGTGATCATGAACTACAACGTCTACCCCATGCCGATCGGGTCGAAGGGCGTCGCCATGGTCGATGCACGCGATATCGCCGAGGTCGCTGCGATCGAACTGATCCGCCGCGACCAAGCACCGGGCAAGCTACCGAGCGAGACCATCAACCTCGTGGGTCCCGACACGCTGACCGGCGCGGACGCAGCGGCGATCTGGACCGAGGTCCTGGGCCGCCCGGTGGCTTATGGCGGCGACGATCCGAGTGGGTTCGAGGCGAACATGGCGACGTTCATGCCGAAGTGGATGGCCTACGAGATGCGCCTGATGGCCGAGCGCTACGTTAGCGACGGCATGATCCCGGAAGCGGGCGACCGCGAGCGGCTGACCGGCATCCTCGGCCGCCCGCTGCACACCTACCGTGACTTCGCCGCCGCGCTGGTTGGCTAAGTAACATCGACTGCCAGGGCAGTCGTCTCCTTTGCGGCACTGATTGGCGAGGGCGAGGCTCCAACCTCGTCCCAAGCCCCAACGCTGCTGCTTCGAGGTCCGCCACTCCTGGCTGATGTCAGCTTCCCCTTGATGCTACCTGGAACCGGTCGGACTGCTTTTCGCCCTTAGCAGCAATTCCACCTAGTTCGGTTTGGGTATGCGAGCGGGAACCGGTGCTTTCAATTCGGTATGGGTGGGCCTTTATCAAACAGATACTCCCGGCCTCTTCCGACCCGACTTCGCCGCTGGCAGCATCCAGTACCGCTCCCGAAAGCGGTCGTTCGTCGCTTACGATGTCATGCGCGGATCGACGTATTGCTTCAATACGGCGAGGTTTGCGAAAGGCGCAGGCCACAACATGATCCGGTAGTGATCGTCCCCATCGAGCCGGTCTTCGCTCAGGGTCTGCAGCCCGCCGTGATAGGCCCTAACCCGGTACGCGCCCGGCGAAACCACCAGGATATCGATTGATCCTCCGGTGCACTCGTGGATTTCGAGCCTGCCTGACGGTAGGTTGAGACTGGCCTCAGCCACATGATCCCATGCGTCGAGGTCGAGGTCCGGCGGTTCGTGCGTGATCTCGACCTCGACTGGCACATCCATATCGCGTTCGGGCTGAATGACCACCACGAACGGAGCTGTCTTAATACGGCGGACTGTATCCTCCTCGGTGTACTCGGTCGGCGCATCCGGACTCGCCCCGTGATCCCACAGGTAAAACTGATGGTAGTCGGCGAAGATGCTGTAGCGCTTGATCATGTCGATCTCGAAATCCACCATGCGTCGAAGTTCGCTACCACGACGGGTCTAAAGGCGCATTGTCGGACACCCGCGAGTGGTCGTGAGGCGGCGCATCGGTGACGGCAGCTTTGGTGCTCTCTCCGCTCGGGAACGGCCCGGCACGAACCCACCCATAGCAGCCGATCCAGCCCGTCCAACTTGTGTGGAGATGGGAATTGGTGCCATCAGTTCGGTATGGGCGCGCCTTTGGCGAACCGCCGTTCGCGGCTGCTTC
>NZ_JALNUM010000045.1:0-47083 GCF_026540795.1 Methylobacterium sp. GC_Met_2 | reverse complement strand
ATATCTGACCTGCAGTCGGTCACGATCGATGTCGCGGGAAACGCTTACCGAGGCATGTGTCCGCCTTACTGTTTCGGTCGTTCCAATGCGGGCTAGCAGCTTTCGACCAATCTACGTCACGCCTGATTCCCTGAACGCACAAAACCAGACGTTCGGCTGTGCGCCCGTTGCCGCCATTCAGCCGTATCTGGCAGCATCTCGGAAGCGGACGCTCCGCCTTCGAGCGATTCCCGGTTGGATTCCGCCACTAGCGAACCTTCGCCACTTACGCGAAGCGATCGTGGATCCTTCGCCGGCATCCGCTTCCGACCCACAGCATCGGCCTTCGATCAGATCCGCAAACGAGCCGTTATCGATCGCCCAGCGAGGCTGGAATGATCCGGATCAGCGCTGCGCCCGCCAGCATGCAGGCGGCCACCGCGTAAAGGCCGATTGCCGGGTTGCCTGTGAGCACGTTCAGGCCCCCCACCATGTAGGGCGAGACGAACCCGGCCAGATTACCGATGCAGTTGATCGTGGCGATGCCGGCCGCCGCCGAGGTGCCCGCCAGAAACGCGCACGGTACGCCCCAAAACAGCGACAGCGCCGAGAGCATGCCGGCCGTGCCGACGCAGAGCCAGACCAACGCCGCGGCCGGGTTCTGTCCGACATAGCCGGCCAGCGCCAGCCCGACGGCACCGACTGCCAGCATCACTGCAAAATGCGCCCGGCGTCTACGTGTGCGGTCAGCGCTGATGCCGGTGAGGATAATTGTCGGCACTGCGACGAGGTAGGGGATCGCCGAGAGCCAGCCAATCGTCGCGACGTCCTTGATGCCAGAATCCTTCACGATAGACGGTAGCCAAAAGCTGATCCCGTAGAGGCCAATAATGGTCATGAAGTAGACGCCGCTGAGCTTCCAGATCCGCGCATCCCGCAGGAAGGCCCCGGAGGAGGTATGCACGACCTTGTCGCCGTCCTCCCGGTGTATCTCGGCGCTCACTTCCACCTTCTCGGCCTCGGTGAGCCAAGTGGCCTGCTCGGGTTTGTCGACCATAAGGAACAACACCGCGATGCCAGCGAGCAGTGAGGGGGCCGCCTCCAGCAGGAACAGCCACTGCCACCCCTTCATCACGGTCGAGCCGTCGAAATGCTGCAGGATCAGCCCTGACGCTGGTCCGCCGATGACGCCTGCGAGTGGGATCGCAATGTAGTAGAAACCCAACGCGAAGCCGCGCTTCTTCGCCGGAAACCAGTAGGTTAGGTAGAGCATGATGCCGGGCGAGAACCCGGCCTCAGCGAGCCCTAGGAAGAAGCGCGCCACGTAAAACTGAACCGGCGTTGTCACGAACAGCGTCAGCGCCGAGATGATCGCCCAGCTGATCATGATCCGGGCGATCCAGACCCGGGCGCCGAGCTTGTGGAGGGCCAGGTTGCTGGGTACCTCGAAAAGGAAGTAGCCGATGAAGAATACCCCGGCCCCGAAGCCGTAGACGGCATCGCTGAAGTCAAGATCTGATATCATCTGGAGTTTAGCGAAACCAACATTCACCCGATCGAGGTATGCGCACAGGTAGCAAATGACGATGAACGGCATGATGCGCCACGTGATCTTACGGTAGACATTCGTCTCCGCCACGCGCGCGTTCAGGCCGAGGCTGGCTGCATGTTTCATCGTTTCCTCCGATCGGCCCATTGGCGGGCTCTGTCGCGGTGAACCAGCTCCGCCTCGCAGGCGGGGCCAGCGCTTGATTAGCGGGCGACCGGCACCCGATGCCGCAGCGTGGCGCGGGCCTTGCTCAGGCGACCTTCCGCGCGGCCTCCGCGAGGCCCAGCTCCTGCCGGAACAGGGTTTCCATCTCGCGCCGGACGCGGATCGCCTCTTGGTCCGCGTCGTACGCGACGTCGCTCCAGCGCACTGCCCTGCCGGCGGGCACGTCGTTCTTCAGCACCATGTTGTGGGCGAGCCCAATCGGCAGGGCGTCCTGCGCCAGGGAATCGGCTGTCGGCATCAGCTTGCCGTAGACGGTGAAGCCGCCCTCGCCGTCGAGCCGCTCTCCTGCCCGCAGGGCTCGCTTAGCGGTGGCCGCCACGTCGCCGCGCCATTCTCTCGTTGCGCCCGTCGCCTCGCCACGGACCGCGATGGAGGCTACAGAGATCCCGAGCTCCAGGCCGATCAGGTGGTAGGGCTTGTAAGTGGCAGCGAAGCGGCCGCTGTCGTCGGTCTTCAGGCCATACTGGGCGAAGCAGTCGCGCACGTACTGGCTAGGCGCCTCGAACACTGCGTAGACGCCCCAGCGCAAGTCCCTGAACACTGGCCGGCTGTCCCGCTCCAGGGAGGAGACCACCTCGACGGTGCCGCGATCGGCCAGGATGCCCCCGTCGGCGACGGGGCGCAGGACGCTCGGCAGATCGTCGACGCCGCAGGGCGGGAAGGCGAGGCCGTCGCGCGGGGGCGTCAGACCACATGCATTGGCCACGGCGGCCATCTCCAGCGCCGATTTGGTGCCGTCTAAGAAGGAGTTGAACATCTGCGGATTGAAGTCGCCCCCCGCGACTTGCTCGGCGCTGAAGCCGTAATGGCCCCAGACGGTGTCAGGCGTGGAGGCGTGGAAGGCCGGCAGATACTTGGTGCCCTTTCCGGCGCAGATCACCTCCAACCCGATCGTGCGCGCCCAGTCGACGAGTTCGGCGATGAGCGCCGGCTGGTCGCCCGAGGCCATGGAGTAGATCACCCCAGCTTCAGCGGCGCGGCGGGCCAGCAGCGGCCCAGCGAGCACGTCGGCCTCGACGTTGACCATCACGATATGCTTGCCGTGAGAGAAGGCCGTGAGGGCGTGGTGGATGCCGGCAGCCGGGCTGCCGGTGGCGTCGATCACGATGTCCACGAAGGGGCTCGCGATCATCGCGTCAGCGTCGTCCGTGATGAAGGTGGTGCCGACCTGCGCCGCCTCCTCCATTCCGCGCGCCGTGGCACGAGCGTCGTCCCAGCCGACTCGCTGCAACGATTGGCGCGCCCGGTCCGGCGACAGGTCGGCCACGGCGATGAGGTGGATCCCAGGTGTGCGAGGTGCCTGTGACAGGTACATGGAGCCGAACTTGCCGGCGCCGATCAGGCCAACCCGGACGGGCCGACCCTCGCTTGCGCGAAGCTGGAGCTTGGAAAACATGGACATATCGCGATCTCCCTGGGCCGTCCGCGGTCGGTCCGGATTTTAGGCCCGGCCCCCGCCGCGTTTGCACTTTGTCGCGATATTGGAATTATCATTCGTTTCTGCGCACGCCCATGCGAAGGATTGCAAAGGCGGCTTGCGCAAATTCCCATGCCGAGAACCGGTGGCACGCGATGGCCGATTTCGACTGGAACGATCTTCGCGCCTTTCTGGCTGTTGCCAGAGTGGGCCGGCTGACGATCGCGGCCCAGCGCATGGGCATCGACCACTCCACCCTGAGCCGCCGCCTGTCTGCCCTGGAGGGCGCCCTCGGCAAGCGCCTCTTCGACCGTCGCCCGTCCGGCTTCACCCTCACCAATGATGGGGAGCGTCTGCTCGCAGATGCCGAGCGGATGGAGAGCGTGGCGATCACCCTGCGTGCGCACCTAGACGCGGATGCGCATCAGGTCAGCGGCACTGTGCGGCTCGGAACGCCCGAGGCGTTCGGGACCTACTTCCTGGCCCCGCGCCTCGCCGAGCTCTGCGCCGCCCAGCCGGCACTCGAAGTCGAGCTGGTGGCCAATCCGCGTAGTTTTAGCCTGTCGAAGCGAGAGGCTGACCTCGCCATCGGCATGACCCGGCCCGAGGCCGGCCGGTTGTTTGCCCGCAAGCTCGTAGACTACGGCCTCGGCGTGTACGCGGCGCGCGGCTACGCGGAGTCCGCGAACGCGATCTGGTCGACGGACGACCTGCCACGCTACCGCTGGGTCGGTTACGTCGAGGACCTGCTCTGGACGAGCGAGCTCAACTACCTCCCGCAGGTCTCGCCGGCGATCCATCCGCAAGCGAGGATCTCGAACGTCATCACTCAATTGGAGGCGGTGCGCGGTGGCGCCGGCCTTGCTGTCCTGCCACACTTCCTGGCCCGTACCTGCCCCGATCTCGTGGCCGTCCTGCCCGAGGCTGTGCGCATCGTCCGGGCCTACTGGCTCATCGCTCACGCGGATACCCGCGACCTACCGCGGGTCCGGCTAGTCTCGGATTTCCTGACCCGGCAGGCCGAAGCGGCCGGCGACGCCTTCTGGCTAGCCGGGCCATAATGCCTGCTCCGTCGGGCGTCAGGCCGAAATCTCGGTCTGCCCCGCCCGGCTCTCTTCTTCCACGTCCAGGAGCCAGCGGCGGAAGGCCTGAATTTTCTCCAGCGCCCTGTCTCGTTCGCGGTAGCAGAGGAAGTGGAGGTCCCGGTACAGGCTGTCGACCCGGCCGGCCCCCAGGCGCACGAGCTGTCCGGCGCCAAGTTCCACTTCGGCGAACCGCAAGGTTTCCAGCGCGACCCCGAGGCCCTGGACCGCTGCCGAGATCACAAGCGAGCCCCGGTCGAAGGCCGCGCCCGCCGACACGGTCGGGATGGGCAAGCCGTTAAGGGCGAACCAGTCAGGCCAGCGCACCGGGCTGAACGACGAGTCCAGCCGGGTAAATCGCTCGACCGTCCCAGGACCCACCGGCCCGACCGCCCGCGCGACCGCCGGCGTACACAGAGCCGCGATCTCCTCCGGTCCGAGGGATTCGACGATCAGCCCCGCTCCGCGCGGCGGCCGGCCGTACGCGATCAGGATGTCGATTTCCTCGTGTCGGCCGATATCCACCGGGTCGGCGCTGGTGGACAGGCGAAGGGCGAAGCCCGGATGCGCCTCTACGAAGGCGGGAAGCTGGGGCCCGAGCCACTTCGCGGCGAAGCTCGGCGTGCAGTGGACGGAGAGCGACGAAGGCGGCGGCGGGATCAGCTCGGCGCAAACCCTCTCGATCGCGTCGAACGCGTCGGTAAGCCCCGCGAGCAGGCGTTGCCCGTCGGCAGTGAGCGTCACCTGCCGGTTCGCTCTCCGGAACAGAAGGCGCTCGAACCAGCGCTCCAGCGCCCGGACCTGATGGCTCACCGCCGAGGGCGTCAGGTGCAGCTCCTCGCTCGCCCGGGCGAAGCTGCCGAGGCGCGCGGCCGCTTCGAAGGCCCGCAGAGCGGGGAAGTTCGGCGTCCGACGCATCGTGCAATCCGTGAATGAAATTCATGGACAGCGTGAAAAATTGTCCTTTGTCAAGACGGAGATACAGCACGATAGTGCCGGATCCACCGCGTTGACGGCTGTGGGAACGATACGCATCCGGGATACAGGCGCCCTGATGCAGAGGTGATAGCCCACATCGTAACCGACCGCAGCGCGGTGGGCTGGCCGCACGGTCGCGGGGTGATGTTTCGGTTGCTGAGACTCGCCACCCTTTCCGCATCGCCGACAAAAGGATTCGCTATGTTCGACGATCATCCAAACGACGCTGCAGTCGCGCTCGACCTCCCCAACGACGATGCCGGCCGAAGGCGGACCTCGATCTACCAGCCGGAGCAAGCCAGCCTGATCTTCCCGGAGATGCCGGTTTTCGCCGACCACGCCGAAGCGCGCGACTACCGCAAGAAGCATCTTGTCGCCGCCTGCCGCGCCTTCGCGATGCACGGCTTCGATTACGGCTTTGCCGGGCACTTGACGATCCGCGACCCGGAACGTCCGGAGCTATACTGGACGAACCCGATGTGCGTGCACTTCTCGCAGGTGCGGATGTCGAACCTGATCCTGGCCGACCACACAGGCCGAGTGGTCAAGGGGGGCCACGCCATCAATCGCGCGGGCTTCGTCCTGCACGCCGCCGTGCACGACGAGTATCCTGAAGTGATCGCGATGTGTCACGCACACACGACCTACGGCACGGCATGGTGCGCCACCGGTCGGCCCCTTGACATGATCAGCCAGGACGCCGCGGCCTTCTACGACAGCCACGCGGTCATCGGCGCCTCGGCGGGTGCCGTTGCGGTCGAGAAGGAGAGTGGCCTCTCGGTGGCCCAGCAGATCGGCCGCAACCGCGGCGTGCTGCACCAGAACCATGGCCTGCTCACCTGCTCTCGCCACAGCATCGACGACGCGGCCTTCTGGTTCATTGCCCTGGAGCGGGCCTGTAAGCAGCAACTTCTGATCGAGGCCACCGGGATCAAGCCCCAGCTCCTGTCGGAGAAGACCGCCCGCTACAGCCGCGAGCACGTGGGCAGCGACTACATCGGCTGGTTGCACTTCCAGACGCTGTACAGCCACATCGCTGAAACCCAACCTGACATGTTCGCGTGAGGTCAAGAGACCGGCTAGGAGAATGGTCCTCCGCCGTTGATTTAGCCGCGCGGTAGTTCGGCGTGGTGCAGGACGCTTTAGCGGATGCGTTGCCGGTTACGCTGCGCATTCATACTGTTCGCCGTGCGAGGCGCACCAGATGACCAATTCTGTGGTTCCGGTATGAAAAGCGGACCGGCTGCTTTCGGCCGGGCTCGGTCCCCTTGGCGGTCGCCGCTGAATGGCTGGGTTGGGTGGAAAGCCGCCGGTCCGCTTCTGGACGACGGATGCATCAAAGCGGACATCGCCGCTGGTACGGCTCACGACCCTTAGCAGGCATCTGCGGCACAGCGGCTGAGCTTCTCGCTATGGCCGTGTTGGTGATGCAGGTCGGGGTAGTGTGTGTGGGTGTGCCTCAACGGGTCGTGCCGGTGCCAGTGCGAGTGCGGCTCCACCACCGGCTCATCGTGATGATGCTGGTGATGCTGGTCGTGGACGTGGGCGTGCTCGTGTTCCATCATCTCGTGGATGTGCTCGTGCTCGTGCCGCTCTGCGAGGTGCAGCCACAGCCCAACCCCCATCAGTAAGCCAGCTACGACAAGCTGCGCTGTCACCGGCTCGCGCAGCAGCGCCACGGCGATCAGCGCGCCGATGAAGGGTGCGAGGGGGAAGTAGGCTCCGGTTCGAGCTGCTCCGAGGTGGCGCAGCGCCAGCATGAACAAGACAAGGCTCACTCCAACACCAAGGAAGCCGACAACAGCCGTTGCCCCAATCATTGCCACGGGCGGCACGGCCGCGCCCAGCAGCAGCGCCAGGACGACGTTGACGCTGCCTGCCACCCCCCCTTTGATCGCGGCCGTCGCTACTGGGTCGGCCGAGGACAGTTTGCGTGTCAGATTGTTGTCGATGCCCCAAGCCAGACAGGCGGCGGCGATGAAGACCGCGCCCCTATCAAGGTGCACCCCCCCCTCCGGTCCACGACAGCAGGGCGGCACCCGCGAGGATGGCGAACGCGCCTAGCAGCAGCCGACGATCAACATTTTCCCGGAACACCACCCACGCAATGATCATGGTCGCCAGCCCTTCGAGGTTGAGCAGCAGCGACCCGGAAGCAGCAGAGGTGAGCGACAGTCCCAGCATCAGCAGGAGCGGCCCGGCTAACCCACCGGACAGCACCACCACTGCCAACCACGGAAGATCGTGACGGCGCAGAGGGGCTTCCTGGGCCGGAACGCCGAGGATAGCCCGGCCGCCATGCACGGCTGCCAGACCGATGCCCGCACCGAGGTAGAGCATCCCGGCGAGCAGTTGGGGCGACACCGTGCCGAGCAGCAGTTTCGCGAATGGGGTAGAGGCCCCGAACAGGACGGCCGAGGCGAGCGCCAGCGGCACTCCAGGCCAGAGATGGCTGTGCGAATGCTTCATGACTTGGTCGTAGCAGGTGCGCTCAGGTCTGCCGACCTACTGCCCGATCCTGGCGCTCTGACCGCAATGCCTGACTACGTGTACGAAGCTGGCAAGGCTGGCGCTGCGCACCGGGTGAAACGGCTTGGATTGAGCTTCGCAGTACCGCTTGAGGTGCAGGCTTGCCTCGTGACTGATACAGCTCACGGGGAACACCGCCAGATCTGCTTGGCCCACTAGGCCCGCCAAGAGGCACAAGTTGTCCTCGATGCCACCGTCGTGGCTGAGCAGCCTACCTCCCCGCGTCTCCACGAAGCGACGTAGGTTAGCCACCTGACGCTGCCGGCCACCGACATAGAGGATGACCCGACCCTCTAATCGTCCCGGCGCTCGGTCATCGGTGATGTTCGCGCTCGGCTCTTCCAACGCCACTTCGAGCGCGGCCAATTCCTTCTCGACCACCGACCGACGGGCTATTTCAGCGGCCAGATCGGCGCTGAGGCGTTCGGCTGCTCTGGTCAGCACCGCGAGCCGATCCTCCAACGCTTTCGCGTGAGCGGCCTCGCGGGCCAGCCGCACCTCCAGCCCGCGCGTGCATGGTTGCTCGACGACCGTCATCATCGGGCTAGGGCGCTCGGCATCGATGGCCTTGGTACGTCTCCCAAGATCGTCGCGCTCAAGCATAAGCGTCATGATGCGCTCGTCCCGTGCTGCGATCGCTTCGTCGCGCCGACCCAACTCTTCTTCAAGGTGGCGCAAGCGACGAATGTCAGCTCGGTTCGACTGACCGACGAGGTGCGAGAGCATGTGCACCTCCCCGAAGACGTCCTGCACCAGCGGCCAATCGGTTGCCGGATGCGTGATCGCAGCCCAGTAGGCGCCGGGGATTTCGCCGCGTTCGAGGGAAGCCTTCCAGAGGGCTCGAACCGCTTCGGGCGTGCGAGCTACGTCGAAGCGTTCGATCTCCCGCTCGTGCCGCCGGTCCAGGGTCTTCTGTAGCAAACGGCCGCCGCCGTCCTTGCGGCCAGCGATCTGAACGATCTCCCCGTGCAGCCGGTGCTCGCTGATCGTCCGAGCGTCTGCTCGGCCGAGTTTGGCCAGGATCCCGCGGGCTTCTGCATTGGTCAGGCAGGTCCCGACGATCGAGCAGTGCAGGTTCTCGGCAAGTTCCCAGATCCGATCGCGCGGTTTGTCGGCTGGATCTGGGGCGGGGGGCGGCACGAACGGGGAATGGCCCACAGACACGAGGGCGCGCAGAGCTGAACCGTCGAGGTAGGCGTGTGGCGGCATCGGCGTCTCGGCAGGCGCTATATCCGATCAGATATAGCAGTCTGTCTAAAAACAGCCGGCTTGCCTAGAGAGTTGCGGTAGGCGTCCCGTCATTGGTTTTCCGGTTAGGAGCGACGATCCGGTCGAGGAACGGCGCTGCAGCTCGATCAGCAGCACGCTCGATGGCGCGGTAGTGCGCCACGAGGTCAGCCCCGAGGGCCGACAGACGCGCACCGCCACCCGCCTTACCGCCGATCTGCGCCTCGACGACCGGCTGCCCGAACCCACTATTCATGGCCTCAATCAGCATCCAAGCCCGGCGGTAGGACATGCCCAGCGCACGCCCGGCCGCGGAGATCGACCCATGCTCAGCTATCATCTCCAAAAGTTGCACCTTGCCCGGACCGATGCGGTTGTCCGGTCCGACGTCGATACGGATGCTCAGGCTTGCCATCGGGAATGCTCCCATCTCGTGCCACCGGCCAACGCACCGACCCCTCGAACGATCAAGGGCGCAGCACAGGGTGGTTCCCGCGATATGTTCCTCTTAATATAGCGCAACCGACATATCCGTCGTTGAGGACCGCTTCGAGCATGCGCAGCCTGATCCGTACCAGCCTCGCCGTCGCCCTGCTCCTGACCGCTGGCGCAGCGCAAGCGGCCGAAACCGCGACAGTGTTCGCCGCAGCCAGCCTCAAGAACGCTCTGGACAATGCGGGCAAGGCCTTCACCGCTCAGTCGGGCGTCGAACTCAAGGCGAGCTACGCGGCATCCTCGGCCCTCGCCCGGCAAATCGAGAGCGGGGCCCCCGCCGATCTGTTCGCCTCAGCCGACTTGGAATGGATGGACTACCTCGCCAAGAAGAACCTGATCCGTCCAGACACGCGGGTGAACCTGCTGGGCAACCGCCTCGTCCTGATCGCGCCGGCTGACGCGAAGGAGAATGCGGTCGCCTTCACCCCAGAGGCGTTCGCGGCGGCTTTGGGACCGGACGGCCGGCTCGCAACCGGCGAGGTCAACTCGGTGCCGATCGGCAAGTACGCCAAGGTCGCGTTCGAGAAGCTTGGCCTGTGGGCCGGGATCCAGCCGCGGCTGGCGCAAGGCGATAACGTGCGGGCAGCCCTGTTGCTGGTCTCACGCGGAGAAGCGCCCCTCGGCGTCGTCTACGAGAGCGATGCGAAATCCGATCCCAAGGTGAAGGTCGTGGGCGTGTTCCCGGCGGACAGCCACCCGCCGGTGGTGTACCCGTTCGCCGTTACCGCGGACGCGAAGGGCGACGGCGCGAAGCGCTTCTTGGATTACCTCCGGAGCGCGGCAGCCAAGCCCTACTTCGAGGCTCAGGGCTTCAGCATCATCGACGGTGGCAAGAACTAATCAGCTCCGCACGGACTAGGAGATAGACACTGTGAAGATCAGCGCACGCAACATTATCAAGGGCACCGTGGCGGCGATCGAGAAGGGTGCCACCACGGCGCACGTGAAGATCGAGATCATGCCCGGACAGATCGTCACCGCAGCCGTCACCAACGAGGCGGTCGACAGTCTGAAGCTCGTCGTCGGTGGCCCGGCATATGCCGTGATCAAAGCATCTGACGTCATGGTCGCGGTCGACTGATGATGATCATCGCCCGCGCCATCCTCGCTGCCGGACTAGCAGCCGTCTCGATCAGTGCGGCCATGGCTGAGGATGCACCGGCTTGTGCAACCTTCGCATGGTCGGTTGCGCGGGAGCAGACCGCCTTCGCAGCGCCGAACCTGTCCGCTTTGGCGTCAGGTTCGGCGCTGCCGAACGATGCTAGTGCGGTGCAACTGACGCTAAAGCCGGCCGCGGAGGTCACTCTGCCTGTCCCATCCGAGAGACCGACGAAGCCCGATACGTTCTCAGGCTTCGTCACGGCCACGGTGCCGGCCGCTGGCTCCTATCAGGTGACGCTCTCGGATGAGGCCTGGATTGATGTCAGCCAGGATGGCCACTCGACCCTGAAGCCTGCGGCCCACAGCGGCAAGGCGGGCTGCCCGGGCGTGCGCAAGAGCGTGCGTTTCGCTCTCGATGCCGGTCCGGTGACGATCGAGATTAGCCGCGCAGCAGGCCCACAGATCAAGCTCGACCTCCTCAAAGCCGAGTAGCCATGCGATCGCGCAGCGAACCCTTCACGGTTCGCTGATCGGTACGAGTTCGTGGCGGGCGAGGATCGCCTGACCTTTCTCGGACACGAGGAACAGTGCGAGCAGCATCGCGTCCGGATTGTCGGTCAGCAGCGCCATGCCGTAGGTCGCCGGCACGGACAGGTTTGGCGGCAGTTGGATCAGGCTGAGGCCTGGAGCCTCCTTCATCGTGCCACCCTGGCCACTGCAGTAGTACAACAGGACGTCGGCGTTGTTGCCCAGAAACACCGTCGCGCTGGGGCTTCGCCCGGCCATCGGCACCATCGTGTTCGGCGAACCGAGTAGCTTCAGCGCCTTTTTGTCCAGCGTCGCCTTGGCACCGGGGTGGACGGCCTCGGCTCGGTCGAACACGGCCTGAGCGTAATCGCCACCTGGATCGGCGCCGGGCGTCGAGGTCGCGAGGCGTAGATCAGGCTTGAGCAGGTGGTCGAGTAGGCTGTCGGGGGACAATCCGAGGTCGGCACGGGCGAGCACGCACAGCTTGTTGCGGGCAAACGGCACGACAGCTTTGGCCTTGCCGACCTCCGCAAGACGGCGCGGCCCGGCGAGATCGGCAGAGAGGTAGAGATCCGCCGCCTCGCCACCTTCGAGGCGCTGACGCAGCAGCCCTGCAGGTCCGAATGTCGGAGCGGCCACCGCCTCGGCGGGCAGGCCAGCGGCGGCGATCACGTCCTTGAGCGCAGCTACGAGACTGCCGGCGGCATAGACCCGTACCGGTTCCGCTCGTGCAACGGATACGGACGCCAGGGCGAGGACACTGAGGATTGCAGTGTGGCGGAGGAGGCCAGTAGCGAACGAAAAACGCGTGAGGGACAACGGCGGCTCCAGATGATGCGGTATCGTTATATCCGCACGGATATAGCCGAGTTAGGACGAACGTCATCCGTCCCGTGAAACCGAGCGCGTGACCGCTGGATCAGCTCTCTGTTTCAAAATCACCCGGCTGCGGCGGAGCGATCGGTGTGAACAGGGTCCGGTCAGGCTTGAGGTCGAGGAGCGGCGTCCCGTCCAGACAGTCGAGGCCGCGTACCGTCAGGATATTGCCCCCGATCGCGATGAGCGTGGCGATCGATGTGCCTATCGGGTTCGGTCGCACCGGCGAGCGCAGCGCGAAAGTGCCGCGTGTGGTTCCATCATTGGCCGGGCTCTGGCGGACGAGGTCGCGCCGGGAGGCATCGAGCCAGTACAACACCTCGATCTGAGCGAAAGATGTTAGCCCGTCGAGAGCTGCCACCCAGGGCTCGAACACCTCGATACGGCAGAGCGGACCGTCAGTCCGGCCCTGGCGTGGGCAGGCAAGGCGGTCGGTCCAAGGTGTACGGATGCGGCCAATGTAGACCAACCCGGCATCGCTGGCCTCCGGTGCGGTGACCGCGACTTCGCCGGCTCGGATCTCATTGAGGCGTACCATGCTGCACCCTCTCTCAAAGGGAAGCGTCGCTAGTGCCACTGTAGCGGCAGCTCGTTCGAAACGCCTTCCTTATGCAAGTGTCGACCTTCGATAATCATCTTTCAGTAGCTCGCGGACGGTGAAAAGCTTGGACGTGACGGTCCGCTTTCCACCCTGAGCCGAAGTTGCCGGAGATCCGGCGAACGACCGCTTTGGAGAAACGCAAACGACGTTCCCAGCGGCTGGGTTGGGTCGCAAGCGGGAGGGCCGCTCGGGGTGGTTTCCTGCCCGTCCGCTCATGAGTGGCATATGCATCGAAGCGGACGCCTCAGCATCCTAGGCAGCCGATCCGCGACCTGACCGGAGCGGCTCCATCCCGACTTGTCTCACTGCCCCTTCGGCCTTGTCGGACTGTAGAAAAGCAATCAGCCGTTTCGCCAGATCTGGGCTTTTGGCCGTCGCCACCGTTGCTGCGCTGAACGTTTGGACGAGTTGAACCGCGTCGGGGAGAACCCCAATTGGCTCGATGCCAGGGATGTTGACGAGTTCGCTGATAGGCCCCAGCGCAAGATCAGCCTCGCCTGCTGCCAGCGCGGCGGCAGAGTCCGTTCCTCGTGGGTAGACCTTCAAACAAACCTTGTCGGCGACGCCGAGCGCTGGAAGGATTTCTCTCTGGATGAAGAGACCACTGGTGCTGCCTGGCATCACGACGAGGCGGGCATCCAGCAAGGTCTGGGTGAGCGCCGCAACTGAACTAACATCGGACTTCGGCGCGCCCGTCTGCACGGCAGCCGCAAGGGGAGCAGTCGCAAGCTGGGCAATCGAGCCCTCTGCGATCAGGCCCGCGCCGATGAGTTCATGGAGCCCTTCGTTGGACAGGATGACGACATCGACCTCGGCACCATGGTCAAGTTGGTAGCGGATCGTCTTTGGGCCGGTTCCCTGCGAGGCCCCCGACCGGGTCTCAATCTTGATGCCAGTCTCCTGCTCGAAGTTCGGGATCGCTCTTCGATAGGCTAGCTCGAAGCCTCCGGAGATCAGAACGGTGACCGTAGGTGGGATATCGCTCAACGATGTCATGGCGTGGGCGTCGTTCAGGACAAGGCGGAATGGCCGCCACCTGCATCCTCGGTAGCGTTTGATGGATCTGCTTGCCACCTCAAGCCGGGACCAATGCGTTGTATGGTCCCGGGATGAGGTGGTGCGGGTTGATCCTGAACCGGTCTGTATCGTTGATCCAGGCCTGACAGATGGTTTGGAACGGGGTCTTCCAGCGCAGGGCCTTGAGGTGCTTGGCGAAGTTGTAGGCCGTGACGAAGGCCAGGACATGCGCCTTCAGGCTCTCCAGATCTTCGTAGTGGAAGACCTTGACGGTCGCATCCTTGATCGTCCGGTTCATGCGCTCGGCCTGCCCATTGGTCCAGGGATGGTATGGCTTGGTCAGACGATGCTCGATGCCGAGCTCGATACAGACGCGATCGAAGATGTGTGGACCGAGGAACTGTCGGCTCGGCCCAGTCCTGTTCTTGGGCAGGTCAGCGAAGGCCATCCCGTTATCGGTCAGCACCGTGTGGATCCTGTAAGGGAATGTGGCCACGACGTTCCTGAGGAAGGCTGATCCTTCCATCTTGCCCGCGCTGTCGTGGAACTCGACGTAGGTGAACTTCGAAACCCGGTCGATCGCCAGGAACAGGATCAGTTTTCCGTCGGCGTGGCGCAGCTCACAACTGCCGATATGCACATAGCCGATCTCGTAGGTCTTGAAGCGTTGGCGTGTCCGCGCTGCCTCGGCTGCCGGAAGACGGGAGATGCCGTGCCGTTGCAGGCACCGATGCAGGGCGGAGCGGCTCAAGTTCGGGATCGTGTCGCGCAGGCAGCCCAGGACATCGTCGAGCGGCAGCAGCGTCCGACGCCGGAACTCGACCACGATGGCCTCCTCGGCCGGCGTCAGCACGGTACTCTTGGGCTTCTTCGGCCCCATCGGAGCGTCGGTCGTCACCGCCCGCCTGCGCCATTTGGCGACCGTCTTCGGGTTCAGGCCGTACGCGGCGGCAAGAGCGCGGCTACTTTCTTTCGACGCTTGGAGCTCGACTCGAACACGCGGCGTCGTTCGGGCGCTGCCGTGAAGAATTCCTGCCACAGTGCATCCTCCGCCTGACGCGTCAGCGTCCATGATGCACCATCACACCGCGGGACTGTACACCTAGAGCGAACCTCAGTTCGGCCCGCAGCTGCAGTGTGGTTGGATCGCGGGCGGGGTGAGATGGTGATGGCTCCTCAAACGGAGCTCCATCATGTCCACGACGATCGAGACCACCCGCCGCTCTTGGAACCTCGGCCGCCTCGTCGGCCCCAAGCCGCCGTTTAAGCCGAAGCACATCAGGGCGATCCGTACCCGCTTGCAGCACGAGGGCCGCATCCGCGGCCTCGCCTTGTTCAACACCGCCATCGACAGCAAGCTGCGCGGCTGCAACCTCGTCCACCTTCGCTGCGATCCGCCGCCCCTATTGATCGACGAAGGGGCACAACTTTTTCGCCCTCGGCCAAGCGCTGACCGACACGTTCAAGCTGGACGGCAGCGTGGCGGCGCTCGCCAAGCGCGTGACCAGGGACGACCCCGGCGCCGGCCAAACGCCCACGGTTACGATCTCCCGTCTAGGCAACCTGATTGAGGCGCGCATCCGCCCCTCGATGGGCGGCTGCGCCGCAGCAAGGTTCTGGTGCGCCGCAATGACCGGAAGAAGGCCAAGCACGTGGAGGAAGAGATCGAGGTCGGCAATGCCCCCGGCGACGCATGGCCCGACTCGGGCGCGACCGAGCGCGCCGGCGAGCTTTGGACCGACCGCGTTACCCGATCCGGCGCGGAAACCGAGCTGACGCTCAGCAACCGCAGGGAGTGGCCAGCGCGGACGGTTGCAGTGGCGGCTTAGGCCATTCCAACGATTAGTTACTTCGGTATGGCTGAATAGGTGCAGTGATATTGGTAGGTTACTTGACCCTTCCAATCCTTGCGCGTGGCTTCCGAAGCAGAGAAAGCGATATTGAATCTGGGGTATTGAGACGCGTATGCGTTCCTCGTAGGTCCACACTGTGCTTCCTGATTGGAGCCGCCAACCGTCCAATCGGACGTGTGATCCGCCAGCTTCGGGATCGGCAGGGGATCGGGCTTGCACAGGCCCGTGGCCTGACATGCCCGGTGCAGGGGATCGCGGATCGAGTCAACATCCCGGATAACGGCAGCGATACCCGCGACGGCGGCGGCGATCACGCCGATGACGACGAGCAGCCCATTCTTGGAAGGCTTTTGCTCGGGGGGCCCGCTGGTCTGAGGCTCGACGGCAGGCATGTTTCGATCCTCCGGCTGCTCGTACCGTGAAGCTTGTTGTTGTCGGCATTCCTGTCAAGGCACAGACTAAATTCTTTCATTTGCGCGTAGTGACGCCCTCGAAAATTTGATGAAGGTGCGCCCGGACATATGGATCGCATAGGGCCTGAGCACCGGTCCATTCCGCAAATCACTGGCGAGGTTGACCTTCGGCTTTAAAGATTCCGCGCTGATTTACAGCCCGCTTCCGAGCGATCGAAACTGATCAATGTATGACCAAGATGGGCGTGCGGCCGAACGTCTGGTCCCGGGTCGCGAGTTGATGTCGGCTCATGGCGCATTCCAGCAGTGGGGCTGAACATATGCCGCTTCGCCGCCAGCTTGGTCAGCGTGTCGAAGCTTCGCACTTGGCTACCATCTGAAGACCCTTCAGGCGCCGTCGCAGCCCCGCGATCTCGGCCCCTAGAACGCCCGTTATGGCGTACCGCCGCTGCTTCTTTCGGGAGCCATCAAGCCGGCGCGTCGTGATCGTCACTTCGTGGATCAGCGCCCGCTGTCGTGCCTCGGCCTTCGATCGACGGGCATTCGCGATGGCATTTGTCGGGGATGAGGACACCTGCTTTGCAACCGCCCGCTGACGCGCCCAGGCATGCAGCCCTTCGCCCAGCGAGGCCGCCAGCGCCTGAACCCGGCTCGACAGCACCTTGGCGGTTTCAAGATGCTGAATTGCTCGCACGACCCGGCCAATCAGTTTGCACGCCGCCCCGTTCGACCGGCACAGTCCCGGCCGCTAGGTCGAACTCGCACTACCGGGCGCCGAATGGCGAGCCACTGAGCGCTGTGTTTCTCGTTCCACCCCCCTTTATGCGGTTCGATGTAGTTTGCGGCTCATTGCCGAAAGGTCATGGCGCGCGGATTCGAGGGCCGCCGCTTGGTGCTGCTGACGGTGAGCTTTAATCGAATTGATACCCTGGTAGCAGAACTTGCTGCATTTCAGAGCTTTGTCACACGCTGGCCAACGAGAATGTGCCAGCCGAATCGAATCCCATCTCATATAATTTACCCGCGCAGCGTGAACCGGAAGACCCAGCTTTTGGCGCCGTTGCCGGCGGCCTGAAGCCACAAGCCACCCCCATCCACGCACAGGCCCGGGGCTTTGAGTTTCGTACGTCCAAGGAGGGCCAGCTTACCCGGCATAACATTCTCACCCACTCCTCTACCCACATCGTAAGCGGGGATTTGACCAAACGCCAGCGGACGCCTTAGGACGACTTATCTAAGAAATAACATGTAAATCAGCGACTTATTGGATGAACTTGGACGTTGGTGGATACGTCCTCGGCGGAAGCATCATCCGCGCGCCGGAGACCGCCGCCCGGCTGCGCGAGGCCGGAACCCGCACACGGATCTACACGCTGCAGGGCTTCCTGTTCTTCCTCAACGGCCAGGCGATCCACCGGCGGGTCGCCGCGGAGGCCCCGGCCCTGCGGGTGCTGATCCTGGACTTCCGGGACTGCGTCGGGCTGGACAGCTCGGCCCTCGTGGCGTTCCGCAAGATCGGGCAGCGCGCCGAGGCGCGCGGCTTCGACGTGCTCCTGGCCCATCTCGGGCCGACGATGCTCCGGCAGTTCGCGCGCAACGGCCTCACGGCCGGGCCGCGGATCCGCACCCTGCCGACTCTCGACGAGGCCCTGCGGGACGCGGAGGCGACGCTGCTGGCGGAGGCGGCGATCCCCGAGGCCGGCACGACCGCGCCTTTCGCCCGGCACCTGTCGGATCAGCTGGGCTGCACGATCGAGCCCGGCGAGCTGGCACCCTACCTGACCGTCCGCGATCTCGAGACCGGCGCGACGCTGATGCGCCAGGGCGAGGCGGCCGACGCCCTGTACTTCCTCGAACAGGGCCTCGTCTCGATCGAGATCGCGGTGCCGGGGCGCCCGCATATGCGCCTGCGCACCACGGCGGCCGGCACGGTGATCGGCGAGGTCGCGCTGGTGCAGGGCGGCCAGCGGACCGCCACGGCGGTGGCCGAAACCCCCTGCCGGGTCGTCGGCATCGACCGGGACGGCCTCGCCCGCATGGAGCGGGAGCGCCCCGACCTCGCGCTGCGCGTCCAGCGCTTCCTGATCCTCGAACTGGCCGGCAAGCTCACCGACACGAACCGGCTGCTCGAGGTCGAGCTGCACTGAGCCGCGTCCCAGTTTCGGTGTCCGGGCCGCCGCGCTCCAGTTCTGGTTTCGAAAGGTCGAGACCTTTCGCGGGTCCAGGGCAGGGCCCTGGTCGACGTCTCAAGGTCAAGCTCTCAGGGCTCCGCCCTGAGCACCCGCCAAAGGGCGAGGCCCTTTGGAAACCCGGGCCGAACAGGCCCTAAACGCGCCGTTAACCAAAATCGGTGATTTGCCAGATCTTGGTAACTTCGCGCCGGCTATAACGGCCGCCGCGCAAGGATGGCACGTGATGCGGCTGATCGTCGGCACATTGATCGTCTTCGCCTGCGTCTTCGGCAGCTACGCGGCGATGGGCGGCCACCTGGCCGTCCTGTGGCAGCCGTTCGAGTTCGTCATCATCCTCGGTGCAGCGATCGGTGCCTTCATCATCGGCAATACCGGGCCGGTGCTCAAGGCTGTGCCCGCCATGCTGGGCACATTGGTCAAGGGCCCCAAATACACGCAGCAATCCTATGTCGAACTGCTGGGAATGCAGTACTCGTTGTTCAAGCTGGCGAAGTCGAAGGGTGCGATGGCGCTCGAGCCGCACATCGAGGATCCGAGCGAGTCGACGCTGTTCAACGCCTTCCCGACCTTCGCGGCGAACCATCACGCGGTCGAGTTCGTCTGCGACTACATGCGCATGGTGACGCTGGGCGCCAACAACGTCCACGAGATCGACGCCCTCATGGATGAGGAACTGGAGACCCACCATCAGGAGCAGGAGCGTGTCGTTTCGGCCATGCAGGCGCTCGCCGACGGAACGCCGGCGCTCGGCATCGTGGCTGCCGTGCTCGGCGTGATCAAGACGATGGGGGCGATCAAGGAACCGCCGGAGGTGCTGGGACATCTGATCGGCGGCGCGCTGGTCGGCACCTTCTTCGGCGTCTTCGTCGCCTATGGCTTCTTCGGGCCCATGGCGCAGTCGCTCAAGAGCCTCTTCGAGGCTGAATCCAAATACTATCTGTCCCTCAAGGCGGGACTGCTGGCCCATATCGGCGGCCAGCCGCCGGTGATGGCGGTTGAATTCGCCCGCAAGTCCCTGATGAGCGACGTCCGCCCGACCTTCAACGAAGTGGAAGCGGCCACCGCCGCTCTGCCCGCCTAGACCTGACCCCGTCTCCAGCAGGGACTTGATGGCCACGCCCACCCCGCCGATCATCGTCATCAAGAAGGTCAAGAAGGCCGCCCATGCCCACCACGGCGGGGCCTGGAAGATCGCCTATGCGGACTTCGTGACCGCCATGATGGCGTTCTTCCTGCTGATGTGGCTGATCAGCATGACGACGCAGGAGCAGAAGGTCGGTCTGGCGGAATACTTCGCGCCGGCGGCTTTGAGCCCGGCCACCAGCGGCGCGGGCGGAATCATGTATGGCAGAGCCCTGGACACGTCCGGCAACAAGCCGTCCACGCCCCGCGACGCGGAGCGGGGCTCCGCCGAGCAGGAGGACAAGGCGCGCCCGAACAGTCCGGGCCGCGCCAGCGATCGCGAGGCCAGCCGCGCGGCCGCCGACGCGCAGGCGAATTACAGCGCCATCGCCAGCCTCCGGCAGGCCCTCCAGGAAATGCCCGACATCGCCGAGCTGTCGAAGAACATCGTGATCGAGCCGACCAAGGACGGCGTGGACGTGTCCCTGGTGGACCAGGACGGCCGCTCCATGTTCCGCGAGGGCGCCGTCGATCCCTACGAGCGCACCCGTCGCGTGCTGGAGGCGCTCGCGCCTACCCTGCGCCGGCTGCCCAACCGCCTGTCGGTCACCGGCCACACGGCCGCCGCGCGCCCGGGCTCGGCGCGGGCCGGCGAACCCTGGGCCCTCACGGCCGGGCGTGCGCTCGCCGTGCGCGAGATCCTGGCGGGCGCCGGGGTTCCCAACGACAACTTCGTCTCCGTGGTGGGCCGCGCCGACACCGAGCCGGTTTTCCCCGACAATCCCTACATCGCGCCGAACCGACGGGTGACGATCACGCTGCTCAATGCGAGCCCGCCGGTACCCGCGAACCTCTTCCGCTGACGACACGGCGCTGCGCCGCCCTGGAGCCGCGCCCGTGTCGTGTCGCGCCCGTGTCGTGACGCGCGCCCTTCCGCGCCGAACCGGTGTCCGCTTCGACTAAGAGCGCGCGCGACCACGACGGGCACAGCGCGGTCGATGCCGCCCCTCGGATCAGGCCACGGCCAGGATCGCCGCCAGCCCGATATGGGTCACCTGATGCAGGAACTGGTCGATGCCGATCAGCCACCAGAACCGGGTGTCGGTGGGCGGGAAGTGCGTGCGCTGGCCGATCAGGCCCTTGCCGCGGTCGACGGCCGTGTGCACGGCGAAATCCACCAGCGCCAGCCACCACAGGGCCGGCTTGACCGGCAGCGTGATCAGCAGCGTGCCCAGGCCGTGAAGGCCGGTATGGGCACAGAGGGGGAGGAGCCAGGCCGAGGCCCGGTCCTTGCCGTGCGCCATCCAGGTGTTCTGGAGCAGGAAATCCGCACCGAGTTGCTTTACCGCGAAGGCGAAGACCAGCAGCGCGAAGGCCCCGACCGAAACGGGCGTGTCGAAGGACGGCATCGCCGCACGGGCTCTCCTGTCACGCGCGCAGGCTGACGGTCCGCACGCGCAGCCCGCTCCGAATCGCGGGTCTTCAGCATACACGGCCGCCCGCCTCCTGGCGCGCCTGGATCGACCTGCGCGGGGCCGGCTGGCCGCCCGACACCAGACTTCGCTCACGGCTTCAGGTCATAAGATCAGTATTTTTGCTGATGTCCGATCGTATACTACCACAAGTCGTATATTTTAATCGTTCTAATTCAGATAAATAACCATTGTTGGGTCGATCCTGTGCATGATAGCCCCGGCTTCATTACGAGCACCACGAGGGCGAGATTGACGGTCCGGGATTGCAACCTGAGCAATACGCGGGCGGGGATGCCGCCGCAGCGCTCCCGTCGCCGCCTCGATCGCCCGGCGCAGGCCCGGGGCGGACCGGCCGCCTGACCATGCGGGATGGCGACCCGGCCTTCGAGGCCCTGCGCGACGCCCATGTGGCGGCCCTCAAGGGATCCCTGATCGACGGCGTCGCGCACGGGCCCGGAGGCGCCGGCTACGTCTGGTCGCGGAGCATTCCGGACCCGACCCTGAACTTCGCCTACGGGGTGCGCCGGCCCGACCAGTTCGCCTGGGCGGGGGCGGCGGCCCTGGGGCGCGACCGGGCGCCGGCCTTCCTGGCCCGGGATGCCGAGGAAGTCGCTCTGCTGCGAGCCCTGTTCGAGCCCGCGATCCTCCGCCCGGCGCGCTGGATGGTGGCGCGGCCGCCGCCGGTGCCATCCCCGGCGGACGGTGCGATCACCCTCCAGGCCACCCCCGCGCCGGGACCGGAGTTCGAGGGCGTCTTCGCCAACCTGTCGGACGACCCGGCCGTGCGGACGCATCTGCGCCGCACCTACCTGCCGGCCCTGCGGGGGGCCAAGGCGCGGCCCGGCCTCGCGCCGCTCCACCTCGTCCTGCGCGACGCCGCCGGCCCGGCGGCTTGCGCGAGCCTCTACCTGCGCGGCGACATGGCCGGGCTGTACAACCTCGGCACCCGGGTCGATCGGCAGGGCCGGGGCCTGGGCACCGCCGTGACCCGCGCGGCCTTGAACGCGGCGCGGACGCGCGGGGCAACCCGGGTGTTCCTGCACGTCTTCCCGCACGGCCGGGCCGGTGGCGCCCTCGAGGCGCTCGCGACCCGGGCGGGCTTCCGGACGGTCTGCGCGCCGGTCCTGATGGGCACGAGCCCGCCGTGAGGCGGGCGTCTCACCCGGTGAGGATAAGGCTGCCCGCCGTGAGGCGGGCGTCTCACCCGGTGAGGATAAGGCTGCCCGCCGTGAGGCGGGCGTCTCACACGGTGAGGATGACGCTGCCCGTCGTGCGGCCCGCCGCCAGCGCCAAGCGCCGGCCCGGCCGTGCCCCGCCGCGGACGGGTCCCGAGGAGAGCGGGCAGGCGAAGATCTCCGCAAGGCCCCTCACGGGCGGCCGGTCCAGGCCGCGCGGAGAACCCGGAGATTGGCCACCGGGCTCGGCCCGGCCGAGCGGCGGGCGGGCCGAGCGGCCGGCAGCGGATCGATCACCACCAGCCGGGCGATCTCGGCGGCCAGACGGGTGTAATCGGCCATGTGCACGCCGTCCCGGTAGAGGCCCGATCCGGCGAGCCCCCCGGGGCCGTCACGCAGGGCGACGAACGGATCGAAGTAGGCGTGGCCCCGCTCGGCACAGAGCGCCGCGAGCCGGTCCGAGAAGATCGCGACGGCGGCCGGATCCCGGCCGGTCGCCCAGGCGCCGACCGGCGGGACGGCGGCGACGAAGACCTGCCCCGACCACGCCTCCAGGAAGCTCAGGATGCGCCGGACCTCCGCGGCGAACCGATCGGCGCTCCGGGCCCGCTCCGGATGGCGCCCGCGCAGGATGTCGTTGGTGCCGATGATCAGCACGGAGGCTGCGCAGCGGACCGGCACGCGCCGGTCCGCGCGGTGCAGGACCGTCCGGTGCAGATCCGTGAGTAGCCGGGCACAATCGGCCGCGGTGCTGCCGCCGACCGCGATGTTGAGGCTGGGCCGGCCGCCGAGATCCGGGGTCCCGATGGACTCCGCGTGGGAATTGCCCACCAGAAGCACGCTGTCCGGTGTGGCGGCGCGCAGGGCGGCGCGGATCCCCGCGGACCGCGCCGCCCGGTGCCGCCCGACGAGCCGGCGATGACACCAGCGGCGGGCGACGGTCTCGAACCAGGGGGCGCGCATGAGCTGTCCTGTGCATGGCGTGAGGCATCGGCCGCCCGGCAGGTCGGGGCGGAGGGCTGGGCTTTCGGCGCGGCGGGTCGACGATGTTCGACCGAAACCACGGGCCGGAATGTTTTTCGAGTCTGTATCGACGCGCTGGAAACAGACGGAAATACAAACCAATACAGCGCTTCGATTGGTCGAACTTTATGTGGGAATTTTTCACACGTCAACTGTCGCGCCGACGCTCAGGGGCTGGTGCGGGCGGCTTCCGGCTCCCGCCGGAGCCCGCTTCGACGAAGCGGACACCGTTCGGCGCAAGAGTGCGCGTGACAGCACGAGCGCGCGTCACAGCACGAGCGCGCGTCACAGCAAGAGTGCGCGTCACAGCACGAGCGCGCGTCACAACACGGGTTGAGAGCCGCACTCGATTGCAACGCGATCGGGCGCGGCTTTAGGTCGTGTCCGTCATCAGGGCCGGGCGCGCCGTGTGCGCGGCGGCTGGGATTATCGGGGGAGGCCGGAATGATTCAGGATCGCGTCTTCATCGTCACCGGGGCGGGCTCGGGCCTGGGCGAGGCGACGGCGCGCGGCCTCGTGGCGGCGGGCGCCCGGGTGGTGCTGGCCGACATCGCCCGGGAGGCCGGCGCCCGGGTGGCGGCGGAGCTCGGCGCGGCGGCGCGCTTCGCCGAGACCGACGTCACCCGCGAGGCGGACGGCGCGGCGGCGGTCCGGACGGCCCTGGACGCGTTCGGGCACCTGCACGGGCTGGTGAACTGCGCCGGGATCGCGCCGGGCGAGAAGGTGGTCGGCCGCGACGGGCCGCACCGCCTCGACAGCTTCGCCAGGGCGGTCACGGTCAACCTCGTGGGCACCTTCAACATGATCCGGCTGGCGGCCGACGCGATCGGCCGGGAGGCGCCGGACGAGACGGGCGCCCGGGGCGTGATCGTCAACACCGCCTCGATCGCGGCCTTCGACGGCCAGATCGGGCAGGCCGCCTACGCGGCCTCGAAGGGCGGGGTGGTGTCCATGACCCTGCCGATCGCCCGGGAACTCGCCCGGCACGGCATCCGGGTGGTGACGATCGCGCCCGGCATCTTCGAGACGCCCATGATGGCCGGGCTGCCGCAGGAGGTGCAGGACGGGCTCGGGCAGAGCGTGCCGTTCCCGCCGCGGCTCGGCCGGCCGGCCGAATACGCCGCCCTGGTCCGGCACATCTGCGAGAACCCGATGCTCAACGGCGAGACGATCCGCCTCGACGGGGCCTTGCGGATGCCGCCGCGCTGAAGGCGCGAACCAAGCGTCGGGGCGCTGCCCCGACACCCCGCCAAAGGGCTTGCCCTTTGGGATCCACCGACCGGTGACTAGCCGATCGACACGCTGGTCAGGACTCCGGCGGCCCGGCGGACCTCCTCGGCGATCATCTCCTCGCTCGGGCCGTCGATCGGCATGTCGGACAGGATCGCGGCCACGTCGCGCTTCACGTCCTCGCGGATCTCGGGATTCTCCTCCGACAGGCGCCCGATCAGGACGCCCAGCACGATCTCCAGGGCGGAGAGCTTGGCGTGCAGGCGCGTGAACTCGTCCAGCGGCTCGGGTTCGTGTCCGGTCATGGGCGGCTCCGTGTCGGGTGGGTCAGCCCCTCATACAGCTGGAGCGGCGGGCCGCGCCATCCGGACACCGGGAGGCTTTTCTTCCCCGTGGGGAGGCAACCGTATCCCGGAGCCGGCGTTTCACGCTCCCATGAACGCACCCGCAACCATAAACGCACCCGCAAAAGGGACACCCGCCATGATCACCCGTCTCGCCGCCGCCGCCGGCCTGCTCGCGCTCTCCACGAGCCTCACGCTCGCCCAGACCGCCACCTCCACCCCCGCCGAGCCGGCCTCCAAGGCCGACAGCAACCTGAAGGAATGGCAGGTCGCCAAGCTCGCCAAGGTCGGCCTCGCCCAGGCGCTCGCCACCGCCGAGACGCAGGGCGACGAGAAGGGCGGCCGCGCCATCGATGCCGACTTCGAGAAGGCCGACAGCAAGGACCCGGCCCATTACGCGATCAAGGTCGTCTACCCGAGCGGCAAGCTCGTCGAGTACGGCATCAACGCCGACACGGGCGCGCTCTACAAGACCGAGAACCAGCCGTTCGAGCGCTACTTCACCCGCCTGAAGGCCTCCGACTTCCAGAACGCCAAGACCTCCCTGAAGGACGCGCTGGCCATCGCCGAGCAGAAGGCCGGCGGCGGCAAGGCCTACGAGGCCGAGGTCGAGAAGGACGGCTCCGCGGTCCAGTACGAGATCAAGGTGGCCGGCACCGACAAGGAGCAGGAGGTCAAGGTCGGCCCGGACGGGAAGGTCTTGAACTGAGCTGATCCCGGCCGCGCTGGTGCGCCATCCGCGCGGCCGCTGCATCCTGTCGCCCCACCGCCCGGGGAGCCGAACCGCCCCCGGGGCGCTTCCCTCCCTGCAGGCGGCCCGATGGCCGCGGACGGGGAGGGCGGCATGGATTCGCACGCTTTGGAATCCGGAGACCATCTCGGCCAGGCCCACACCCGGGTCGAGGGGCCCGACAAGGTCACGGGCCGGGCCCTCTACAGCTCCGACCGCCCCGGACCGGACCGGGGCACGGCCCACGCCGCCCTGGTGACCAGCCCCATCGCCCGGGGCCGGATCGCCGGGTTCGACTGCGACGCCGCGCGGGCGGTGCCGGGCCTGCTTGCCATCTTCACCCACCGGGATTTTTCCGGCGCGGTGGCCCCGGTGAAGCACCTGATGGCCGGCGGCTACGCCAACAGCTCGCACCGGCCCCTCGACTCCGACACGGTGGCGTATGCCGGCCAGATCGTGGCGCTGGTCGTCGCCGAGACCCTGGAGGCCGCCGAGGCGGCGGCCGGTGCGGTCCGGGTCTCCTACGCCGAGGAGCCCGCCGCCGGGGGTTTCGATGCGCCCGGCGCCGAGACCGTGCGCCTCGCCGACCTGAAACCCCACCACGAGGACATCAACCGGGGCGATGTCGAGGCCGGCTTGGCGGGCGCGGCCATCCGCGTCGAGGCCCGCTACGCGACCCCGGTCCAGCACCACAACCCGATCGAGTTGTTCACCACCCGGGCCGCCTGGGACGGCGACCGGCTCACCGTGCACGAGCCGACCCGCTATGTCGGCGCCGTCCAGCACGGGCTCGCGGCGCAGCTCGGCCTCGATCCCGCGAACGTGCGGGTGGTGGCGGGCCTGATCGGCGGCCATTTCGGCTCGAAATTCGCGCTGTCGCAACACACGGCGCTGGTCGCGCTCGCGGCCAAGCGCCTCGGCCGGCCGGTCTCCCTGGTACCGAGCCGGCGGCACTGCTTCACCATCGCCAATTACCGGCCGGAATCGCGCCACAGGATCCGGCTCGGCGCCGACAGGTCGGGCCGGTTCACCGCCCTGGTGCACGAGGCCGAGACCGTGACGTCGCGCTTCGATCCCTTCGTGATGGAGGGGGCGGAGGTGACCGCGAGCCTCTATGCCTGCCCGAACATCCGCACCGAGGAGCGGGCCGTGCGGGTCGACCGCAACACGCCGGGGCCGATGCGGGCGCCCCCGGAGGTGCCGTTCCTGTTCGCCCTGGAGAGCGCCGTCGACGAGATGGCGGTGGCGCTCGGCATGGACCCGATCGAACTGCGCCGGCGCAACGACACGGCGGTCGATCCGGTCTCGGGAAAACCGTTCTCGACCCGGCCGCTGATGGCCTGCTTCGAGGCCGGGGCAAAGGCCTTCGGCTGGTCGCGCCGGGTGCCGCGCTTGGGCGCGATGCGGGATGGCCCCTGGCTGATCGGCCTCGGCTGCGCGGCCTCGGTGCGACCCGTAAAAATCGCCGCCGCGACGATGCGGGTCCGGCTCGGCCCGGACGGATCGGCGGAGGTGGCCTGCGCGCATCACGAGATCGGCAACGGCATCACCACGCTGCTCGCCATGGGCGCGGCGGACGGGCTCGGGGTTCCGGTGGAGCGGGTGACGGTCCGGCTCGGCGACACCGACCTTCCGGCGGCCGGCATCTCGGGCGGGTCGAGCACGACCACCAGCCTGATGAACGCCCTGGCGCTCGGCTGCCGGCAGATCCGCAAAACCCTGGTGCAGGCCGCGACCGGGCAAGGCGGACGCCTCGCCGGCCGGGATCCGGGCGCGTTGCGCCTCGCGGGCGGCCGGCTCGCGGCGCCGGACGGGACCGGGATCGCGCTTGGCGAGGCGGTCGGCCCCGCGGGCGTCGAGACCGTCGCGGAATTCGTGCCCGCAGGGGGCGACCGGGAGAAGGCGCTTCAGGGCCTGCGCGGCGGCCATATCGGCCTCAGCCTGGGCGGGGGCGGCAAGGCCGTCTCCTGGGGTTTTGGCGCGCAGTTCGCCGAGGTCCATATCGAGGCCGAGACCGGGGAGATCCGGGTGGCGCGGCTGACCGGCGCCTTCGCGGCGGGGCGGATCCTCAACCCGCTGACCGCCAAGAGCCAGCTCATGGGCGGGATGATCTGGGGGCTCGGCTCGGCGCTGCTCGAAGAGACGGTGCTCGACGGCGCCGCCTATCGCAATCCGGATCTCGCCGAGTACCTCGTCCCCACCGCGGCCGACGCGCCGGAGGTCGAGGCGCTGCTGGTGCCCGATCCCGACGATCAGGTCGACGCGCTGGGCCTGAAGGGCCTGGGCGAGCTCGGGATCATCGGGGTGAACGCGGCCATCGCCAACGCAATCCACCACGCCACCGGCCGCCGGATCCGCAGCCTGCCGATCCGGCTGGAGGATGTGGTGTGAGGGGGCATGCTCTCCTCCCCCTTGCGGGGAGGAGCCGGAGGTGGGGGTGGTGCCGGATTGAGCACAGCGGTGCCGTCTGAACCACCCCCACCCCTAACCCCTTCCCGCAAGGGGGAGGGGGGAGCGGCCGCTTCGGCGCAGAGACCCTTGACGCCTTACTCCATCGTCGGCGCGAGCTTCTTCACGCCCTGCACGTCGTCGCCGAGCCACGCCGCGTTCTTGGCGGTGCCGTCGAAGGTCGCGCTCGTCTTGAACAGCTCGTACTTGCCCTCCAGCGCGTAGGGCTTCGAGCGCGACAGCAACTCGGCCACCGTGGCCTTGTCCATCGGCGTGAAGGTTTTCACCGCCTCGAAGGCCTGGTCGAGGTCGCGCTGGTTCTGAATGCCGGTGATCACCACCGAGACCGGCAGGTTCAGCGAGAAATGCAGGTACTCGATCGGCCGGATCGGCGCGTCCGCCTTCAGGATCACCCCGTCGCCGAACGTCTTCATGGCGAGCGGCGCGATGCCGTTCTGCACCAGATACGGCAGGACGAGGTGGCTGAACGAGCGGAAATGCGCGTCCATCACGTTGACGGGCATCTGCACGGAATCGAAGTGGAAGCCGCGCTCGGCCGCCACCTCCAGCATCTGCAGGTGGATGCGCGGGTCCTTGTGGCCGGTGAAGCCGATGTAGCGCAGCTTGCCCTGCTTCTTGGCCTCCAGGAACCCCTCCATGGCGCCGCCCTCAGCGAAGACCCGGTCGGGATCGTCGTAGCGCAGGATCTCATGGTGCTGGACGAGGTCGATCCGGTCGGTGCGCAGGCGCAGGAGCGACTGGTCGATCTGCTTGATCGCCTCTTCCTTGGTCCGCCCGTCCATTTTGGACATCAGGAAGACTTTGTCGCGGTAGCCGCCCTGGGCCAGCGCCGCGCCCATGCGCAGCTCGGAGCGCCCGTCGTTGTAATCCCAGCAATTGTCCATGAAGGTGATGCCGCGGTCGATCCCGGCATGGATCAGCCGCGTCGCATCGTCGTCCGTCACGGCGCTCTTGCCGAGGTGGAACCCACCCATGCCGATCGCCGAGATCTTTTCCGACGTCTTGCCGAAGGTCCGGTAGAGCATCTCGCCCCGGCGCTCGCCGGGATCGGTGACGAAGGGCAGGTCGGCCGGGTCCTGCGGGCGGTTGCCGGGCAGAGGGCTGGCGGGGGCGTTCACGGCCGCTCCTGCGCTGCCGGCGCCAGCCAAGCTCGCGCCGGAAAGTCCGGCGCCGAGCACGGCGCCCTGTAGGAAGCTGCGGCGTTCCATCGGCTGTCTCCGTTCGCGAATGGTCGGGTGCGGGGAGGTAATGCGTCGGGCCGGGTCATCGTTCGCGCTCCTCGGCGAGGCGTCCTGCCGCGTGGAGCAGGCGCAGGGCGGCGCAGGCGGCGCCGTAGCCGTTGTCGATGTTGACCACCGTGATGCCGGGCGCGCAGCTCGCCAGCACGGCATCGAGGGCGGCGCGCCCGCCGGCCGCGACGCCGTAGCCCACGGAGGTCGGAACCGCGATCACCGCGCCCGCCACGAGGCCGCCGACGACGCTCGGCAGGGCCGCATCCATCCCGGCGGCGACGATCACCACCGGATGGGCCCGGATCTCCGCGATCCGCGTGGTCAGCCGCCACAGGCCGGCGACGCCGACATCGGCAAAGAGCGAGGCCGCCCGGCCGCCATAGGCCAGCACCCGCAGGGCCTCGCGGGCGACGGGCACGTCCGAGGTGCCGGCCGCCACCACGGCGACCCGGGCCGGGCCCGTGACCCGGGGGGCCTCGCCGAACACCGCCGTGCGCGAGACCGGGCAATAGTCGAGCCGCGCCCCATCCCTGAGCCGGTCGCGCTTCTCCGGGTCGAGGCGGGTGAGCAGGAGCGAGGCGCCCCGCACCCGGGCGGCCTCCAGGATCGCGTCGATCTGCTCCGGGCTCTTGCCGGCGCAGAAGATCGCCTCCTCCAGGCCGATCCGCTCGGACCGGGCGAAATCGAGGGTGAATTCTTCCGCGATGCTCATGCCTGGGCCTCCCGCGGCTCGACCAGGAAGGCGCTGCCGACCCGGTAGGGGGCGAAGCGAACGAGGCCGGCGAGACGCGGCGGGGCGAGCGCCCGGATGCCGGCCCCGAGCGTTTCGCGCTCCGCGGCGTCGAGGGCCGCAAGGCTCCCGGGATCGAGTTCCACCACCACCCCCTCGGCGCGCACCCGGCAGCGGACCGCGCGCTTGGCGCCGGCCCCCGCGTCGAGTGCCCCGCCGACCAGCCGCTCGACCGCGTGGATGAAGCTCAAGGTTTCCGGCTCGATCGGAATGCCGGTCTCGACCCGGCTCGACAAGCAAGGCGCCGCCGGCAGCTCCGCCACCGTGCCGAGGCCGAGGTCGCGGGCGAGCGCCCGCACGGACGCCTTGTCGAACCCGGCCTCCACGTAGGGATGGCGCACGCCGTGCTGCCGGGCGGCGTCGAGGCCGGGGCGGTACTCGCCGAGGTCGTCGCGATTGGCGCCCGACAGGATCTGCCGGTCGGTGACGGCCCGGACCGCGCCGTAGAGATTGGTCTTGCAGAAGAAGCAGCGGTTGACCGGGTTCGCCCGGTAGGCCGGGTCGGCGAACTCGCCGGCCTCGATCACCCGCAGATCCCAGCCCTCGCGGGCACCCTCGGCGCGCACCCGCGCGGTCGCCTCCCCGGGCACCGCCGGCGAGACCGCGTGGACCATCAGGGCCGCCCCCGGCGCCAGCCGGTGGGCGAGGGTGGCGAGCGTCAGGCTGTCGACCCCGCCGCTCACCGCCACCGCCACGGGGCCGAGCCCGGCGAGGACCGTTTCGAGAGTCTTCCGGTGCGTCACCGCTCCTCCTCCGGCTGCTGGTCCAGGGCGAGACGCTCGGCCGCGCGGCGCAGGGCGGCCCGCGCGGCGTGGCCGGCATGGTCGCGGGAATCGTCGGCCTCGGCCTTGGCGGTGCGCCCGCCCGGCCGGTCCACGACCTTCACCCGGACCGGCCGGCCCGCCTGCTCGACCGTATGGGCTTCCCGATCCAGCACCGCGCCCTCCACAAGGTGGTAACGCAGGCCGATCGTGGTGGTCTCCCGGAAACAGGCCGCGATCGCCGCCTCCAGGCTCTCCGGGCGCACCAGGGCCTGGATATGGGCCATCATCCGGCCCTTCTTGCCGAGGACCGGGGCCTGCACGACGTCGAGGATCCCGGGCTCGGCGCGCAAGCAGTCGAGGCCCATAGCGAGGTCCTCGCCGGACTGGTCGTCGATCTCGAAGGCGATCACCGCGAGATCCCGCCGGCCCGGGCCGGCGGCGGCGCCCTCCTCCAGCACCAGGGCGCGCAGGCAGTTGCTCAGGCCCGGCAGCACCTTCGTGCCGAAGCCGATGCCGGTGCGCCCGAGGATCCCCCGGGGCCGGCCCCGCCCGGGATCGCCGCCGCAGAGATGGCGCAGGATCGCCGCCCCGGTGGGCGTGACGCGTTCGCCGGGGACGCCGTCGTCGAGGGTGGAGAAGCCGGCGAGCAGCAGCGTGGTGGCCGGCGCCGGGACGGGGAGGGGGCCGTGCTGGGTCTTCACCCGGCCGGAGCCGAGCGGCAGGGCCGAGACGCTCCAGCTCCGCACCTCCAGCGCGGCGATCAGGTGGGCGGCGGCCACGATGTCGGCGATCGAATCGAAGGCCCCGACCTCGTGGAACGCCACCGCATCGACCGCGATGCCGTGCACCCGGGCCTCCGCGTCGGCGAGGTGGCCGAAGATGCCGAGCGCCTGCGCCCGGACCGAAGGCGCGAGATCCGCTTCCGTCAGCGCGGCGCGGATCTCCGACCAGGGCCGGTGGCCGTGATCGTGCGTATGGCCGTGCGTATGGTCGTGATCGTGGTGTGGGTGATGATGGTGGCCGTGATCGTGCCGGTGATCGGGCTCGACCCCGGGTCCGGAAACGAAAAAACGCGCGCCGCGCAGGATGCCGTCGTTGTGCGGGTGCAGCGCGCAGGCGATGCGGGCATCGACCGCCCGGATGCTCGCGCTCACGCCGTCCTGATGCTCGGGGAAGGCGTCCAGCAGGGCGGCGGCGAACATGTCGCCGGCCACGCCGCCGAGTGCGTCGAGATGAATGTGCATCGTCTGCCGGTCGGCCTGCCACGGATTGGGCACGTCTGCTGAGATCGGCCGCATCGGCCCCAAGGCAAGGTTCGCCGCGGGACGCAAGGCCGACCGGTGCCGCGGCGTATCGCCCGCCGGCCTGCGCGCGACAGGACAGTCGTGCGCCTTCGGACTTGGCGAGCGCGACCTGCCCCCTCTCCCGAGCGGGAGAGGGTTGGGGTGAGGGAGGAGAACGATCCGGACGAGGCGCCCCCCCTGACGTTGCGTTACCGACGCGCTCGATCCTGAAAATTCTCGCCCCTCACGAAAATTCTCGCCCCTCACCCTGTCCCTCTCCCGCACGGGAGAGGGGACCCGCGTCTTGTTCGGGGGGGCCACTCCGGAGTGTACGCTGGTCCGCTCCGGCCGGCTCCAGGCCTTTGTTCTGGCGCGCTCCTGCGCCGAACCGGTGTCCCTTTCGGCGCCAGAGCGCCCTCTATGCCGGCAGCAGGTAGGCCGGATCGAACAGCCCCCGCTCCCGCAGGCCGTCGAGGTCGCGGATCGTCAGGCGCCGGCTGCGCAGGGCGACGAGGCCGCTGCTGCGCAGCTCCTTGAGGGTGCGGTTGATGTGCACGCTGGTCTGGCCGAGGGCGTCGGCGAGATCCGGCTGGGTCACCGGCATCGGCAGGCTGGTCCCGTCCGCCAGACCCGCCCAGGTGAGCCGCAGGTGCAGCTCGCAGAACAGGTGCGCCAGCCGCTCGATCGCCGAGCGGCGCCCGACGCTGGCGATCCACTCCCGGTGGATGGCCGTGGTGGCGAGCGTCTCCCGCCACAGGCCCTCCTCGATGGCGGGCCGGCCGCGGACCGCGTCGGCGATCTGCTCGGGGGTGATCCGCGCGACCGTGACGGGGGTCAGCGCCCCGATGGCGTGGTCCATGCGCGCCCGGCGGAACGCGAACGGATCGCACAGGTCGCCCGGCAGGAGCAGGGCGACGATCGCCCGCCGCCCGTCCGGGAACTGCTTGTAGCGGCAGGCCCAGCCGTCGAGGATCAGGTGCGTGTGGTACGGGTCGCTGTGCGGCCCCTCGATGTCCTGGCGGCCCGCGACGTGGCGGATGTGCTGGCGCGCGAGACCGTCGAGGGTCACGCGATCCTCGGGGGCGAGGCGGACATGCCGCTCCAATTTCCGGACGAACGGATTCTCCACGCCCGCCTCCGGTCAGATCGCGGCGGGGCTTGCGGGGCGGGTGCGGACCGGTCTCATGCCGCCGGTCCGGCGACCATCCGGAGCGTCGCGGCCGGGCCAAGCCCGACGACGCGCAGGCCGGCCCCTGGCCGTCGGTGGATCCGCGCGCCCGGGTCGGCGCACGCGACGGTGCCGTCGAAGGTATCAATCAAGTTGTCAGGCACGGATATTTCGATCGGCGGAAGGTAAACGGTCTTCCGGATCGCGAAATCCGGATGTTCTTGATCCGCTTGTGCCTGGACCGGAGAACCGCGCGCCAACCTGTGTTAGTTTGCCCAACCGGGTCGGTCACGTCGGGCTCAAGGCCCCACGAATCCTCGCCCGGGCCGGCCCCGGAAGCCACCATTGCTTGCGACCGCCGGGATTGAGCCGGCGGATCACCGGCCCCGCGGGGCCGGTGCGCTACTCCGCGGCGGCGCCCACCGTATCGGCCATGCGCGCCCGGCGGGTGCCGAGCGGCTGCGGCGTGCCGACGGTGGTATCCTCGGCGGTCTGGTGCTCCATCTCGGCGTTCAGCTGGGCGCCGGCCAGCACGATCATGGTCGAGAGCCAGATCCAGGTCATGAAGCCGATGGCCGCGCCGAGCGAGCCGTAGGTCTTGTTGTAGCTGCCGAAATGGGCGACGTACCATGAGAACAGCAGCGACGCGGCGATCCACAGCAAAGCCGCCAGCGCGCTCCCGGGCGTGACCCAGCGCCAGCGCGGCGCATCCCGGCTGGGGCCGTAGCGGTAGAGCAGGGCGAGCCCGAGCAGGACCGCCACGAACAAAGCCGGCCAGCGCAGGAGCGTCAGCCACCGCGCGTCGGCCCCGAGCCCGACGTAGGTGAGCACCAGGGGCAGCACCACCACCGCGGACAGCGCCAGGATCAGGAACAGCAGCGCCCCCGCGGTGAAGCCGAGGGAGACGAGGTTGAGCACGACGAAATTGCGCCGTTCGCGCTCGTTGTAGACGAGGTTGAGCGCGTCGAAGACGTGCTTCACGCCGCCATTGGCGCTCCAGACCGACAGAACGATGCTGAAGACCAAGCTGAACCCCAGGGTGGTGTCGCCCTGCTCGTTCAGGCGCTTGACCTGATCGCCGATGATCTCCAGCGCGCCCTGGGGCAGGATACCCTGGAGGCTGGCGAGCTGCGCGTTGATGGTCGAGGCATCGGCCACGAGGCCGTAGCACGAGACCAGCGCCGCCACCGCCGGGAAGATCGCCAGCAGGGTGAAGAAGGTGACGCCGGCCGCGATCAGCGACAGCCGGTTCTCGCCGATGGCGCGGTAGGTGCGCAGCGCGATGTCCTTCCAGCCCTTGGCGGGGATCTCGGTGGGCGTGGCGGCGCCGCGCCCGCGATCGGCCTCAGTCCGGGCGACGGTATGCGCCGCGCCGCCCGTATGCGAAGGGGAGGGCCGGCGCGCGCCATCCTGATCCGAGCTCTGATCCGAGCTCTGGTCCGGGGCCGGTTCGGCCGGCCGGCCCGTCCGGCGCGGGAGGGCCACGAGGCCGATCAGCGCGGTGGCCAGCGCCAGCGTCCAGACCGTCGATGCGTGACCCTGCGGACCGGCGGCCTCGGAGCGGGCGGGTTCGGGAACGGGCATCGCGGATTCCGGGCGGGGTTGTGGGACAGGGTCTGGGACGGCTTCTGGGCGGAGGTTCCGAGGCGCCCGGGGACGCGATCGAGGGCCGCACTTGCCCAGGGGAACGTCACATCGCACGCAACGGTTCGCCTTTCAGTTGCAACATCGCCGTTGAAACCTGGCGCGAAGACCCCGCTGGCCGGCAGCGCCCTCGACCGGGCCGATCCGGGTCCGCGCTTGCGCGGCTCTGGTGCCGGGGGGTGGGGGGGCGGCAGACCGAGCATGGGAAGCCCGCGACCGATGAGCGTTCCGGCAAACCGCTAACCCATGTTGCGGCATGGGCGGCCTCGGCGCGCGACAACCGCGTGCGGGCTCGACCGGCCCGATCGCCGACGACCGGACCTGAATGCCCGCACCCGAAGGCTCATCCCTCCTCGCCCCCCTGGCCGACCCCCTGGCCGATACGCTGGAGGATCGCGTCGCGGATGGCGCCGACGACTCTGCCGAGGATACGCGCGAGGACACCCGCCACGGTCTGCCGGAGGCCGTGCGGGCCCATCTGGGCACCCTGCTCGGCCATGCCTACGACCGGATCGGCCCGGCGCCGGGGGCCACCTCGGATCGCTTCGCCGAACTCCTGGCCCGCCTCGGGACCGCCCTCACCCGGGCCGACGGCGCGCGGGAGGCGACGTTCCGCGCCGGCCTGCTGGAGGTGGTGCCGGCGCTGCACCGCTTCGCGGTCTCGCTGACCCGCGACCCGGCGGCGGCCGACGACCTCGTGCAGGACACGCTGCTGCGCGGCTGGCGCGGCCGGGGCGGCTTCACCCCCGGCACCAACTTGGAAGCGTGGCTGTTCACGATCCTGCGCAACGTCTTCTACAGCCAGCACCGCAAGCAGGGCCGCGAGATCGCGGATTCCGACGGCAACCACGCAGAACGGCTGACCAGCATCCCCGAGCAGGGGGGGCACCTCGACCTGCAGGACGTGCGCGCCGCCCTCGACCGGCTCGCACCGATGATGCGGGAGGCTCTGGTCCTCGTGGCGATCGAGAACCTGAGCTACGAGGAAGCCGCCGCCGTGATGAACTGCCGGATCGGGACCGTGAAGAGCCGGGTCTGGCGCGCCCGGGAGCAGCTCGCCCGGATGCTCGGCTACAGCGGGGCCGAGATCGGCAACGACGGCGTGATGCTGTCGGTGACCGGCACCACGGCCTGAGGATCGTCGCGGCCAGGAAATCCGGGACGAGAAATCCGGAACGGGAAATCCGGGACGAGGCCCGGGCCCGTCGGAGCGTGATCCGTGTTCGGGGGCCATGCCGCCTGTCGGGATGCGGCTCCCGACCGGCCCGCCTTGCAGGGCTTCAACCCCGAATACGCAAATTCGTCGCTTATCCGCGTGTATTCAGCAGCAAATTTGACTTAGGTGAAAGCGCCCGGGTGCAGACTCGGGCGACATGAAGCGGGTTGGGTCGATCCGTCGGCTCGGCTCGGCTCCCATCGGTGCGACACCCCCCCGATCCGCCGATGGGAGCCCCCTTCTCGGCTGGGGGCGCGTCCGGCCGGATCCTCAGCGCGAAACCTTTCCCGCCCGGTCCGCGTCGAGCTGCAGCAGCAGCTCCGCCAGCCGGGGATCCAAAGCCTCGTCGATCACCGGATCGTACAGCGCGCGCAGCGCGTGGCCGAGGCGCACGCGCGTCTGCGCGTCGAGGACCGGACGGCCCGCGATCGGGACCACCCGCAGGGCGGCCTGCGCCCCGTCGGGACCTGTCCGTGCGGCGGATCGCGTGGTGATGGGTCTCGGGGCGGCGCGCTGATATTCGGATTGGGGCATGCGCCCTACATCGGCCCCGACCGGGGCGACGGCAACCGCCGGACGCCACAGAGTTTTCCAAGAGACCGACGTTGCGCACCGGCGTTTCAGGCGTCGTCTTCGGGTGCGAACACCTCGCCTTTCTCGGCGAGGACCGTGTCGGCCGTGTCGCGCGCCAGCGCGGCGTCGGCCGGGCGGCCGGTCTCGTCGGCGCGACCCGGATCATCGCCCCCGGGATCATCGCCCCCGAGATCATCACCCGAGAGCAGCCGCGCCAGCGCGCGCTCCCAGCCGGGCGGCAGGGCCTGCCCCTGTCCGGCGAGGATCTGCCCGACGCGGCGCAGGACCTGATCCCGATCCGTCCGGTCCATCTCCGCGAAGGCGGTCCCGAGCCCGAGTTCGGTCGCGGCCTGGACGGCGGCCTCGGCCCAGCCGGGCGGTGGTGCGGGCGTGTCGGTCATGGCGGTGCGGCCTCCTGAGGGAATCCCGTATGGGAATCAGCGCAGACCCTGGGTGGCGAGTTCCTCCGGCACGAGCGCGGCCGCCGCCTGACGCGCCAGGATCGCGTCGAGGGTGACCGGACGCGCGTCCCAGGCATCGACGCCGACGTCGCAGGACCGGGTCGTGTCGGCGAGCCAGCCGTGGCTGTGGCCGTAGAGATGGCGCGTCTCCCGCCACAGGCCCGGCCACGCCCGGTGGGCGTAGTGCGACAGGAACAGCCGGTGTTCCGCGCCCTGCGCGTCCGGGATCGACAGGCGGGCGCTGTCCACGGGCGGCTCGGCCCAGGGCAGGTCTAGCACGCGGTTCGAATCGTGGTTGCCCCGGACGAGGCGCTTGGTCCCGTTGAGCCGGGCGAAGACCGCCGCGCAATGGTCGCGGCTCGCATGGGCGGCGAAGTCGCCGAGGTGCCAGACGCCGTCCCCGGGGCCGACGACGGCGTTCCACCGGGCGATCAGGGTCTCGTCGTGGGCCTCGATCGTATCGAACCGGGCCCGCTGGTGCCGGAGGATGTGCGGATCGCCGAAATGCGTGTCCGCGGTGAAGAAGAGGGTCATGACGCCCGCCGGAGCGGTTGTCCCGTCGATCGCCGACGCGCCAGGAGCCTGTCATCGAATGTCCGCACCATCCGCGTTCCCCATCATGTCGTTCGTCTTGAAAGTCCGGGTTTCAAAGGGTCTGCGACCTTTTGCGGGTGCAGGGCTTTGCCCGGATGTCGGGCTTTGCCCGGATGTCGCGCCTTGCTCGAGTGTCGGGCTTCGCCCGATGCGCCGGGGCTTCGCCCTCGCGACCCACCAAAGGGCGTAGCCCTTTGGAAACCCGCGATCTTCTGCACACCCATCTCCTGCCGGCGGCCGGCCCATACCCGGCCCTGCGGGACGCCCTGGAGCGAGCCGGCCCGCTCCGGATCGAGCCGGCGGCACACCCCTGCGTCGCCGAGCGCCTGTTCGTCGAGGTGGTCAACCAGCAGCTCTCCACCCGGGCCGCCGCGGCGATCTGGGGGCGGATCGAGGCAGCGGCTACCGCGGCCGCCGGCACGCCGCGCGCCCTGTTCGAGGCCGGCGACCCGGATCTCCTGCGGGCCTGCGGCCTTTCGGGCAACAAGGCCCGGGCCCTGCAGGCGATCGTCGCGGCCGAGGCGGCGGGCCTGCTCGGCCCGGAACTGGCCGGGCTGCCGCATCCGGAGCGCGCCGCGATCCTGTGCGGTATCCGCGGCGTGGGCCCCTGGACGGCCGACATGGTCGGCATCTTCCATTTCCACGACCCGGACATCTGGCCGGAGGGCGACGTGGCGGCGGTCGGATGCCTGCGCCGGCTGACCGGCCAGGCCGACACGCGCGCCGTGGCGGCGGCCTTCGCGCCGTACCGCTCGATCCTCGCGCGCTACCTCTGGCGCATCAAGGACACGGCCGCCGCGGCGCCCGCATGACGCATCGCCTCAGCGCCCGACCGCCTGGCGCAGGGCCGCGACCATCGTCTCGACCGCCTGCTGCGCCGTCTCGCCGAAGTCGATCTCGGTCTCGCCGGCGGTGACGAGGCCACGCTCCTCCAGCTCCTTCACACCCTGCGGGTCGGCCTCGTGGCCGGCGCCGTCCTTGCGGATCACCGAGGTGACCCGCTCGCCGCTGACGAGGCGGTGATAGGCCGCGAAGGCGAAGATCGAGAGCGCCTTGTCGGAGAGTCCGTTCACGTCGTCGGCCATGCTGTGCGCTCCTCGCGTCGGGGTTGACGGACGAACGCCGCACGGGGTCGGCGGCTCCGGTCGTCGGCGGGGGTGCGACGACGGGTGCGGCGGAAACCTGCGTCCGGCCACGGACCGGCGCGGACGAAGCGTTGGCCTGTCCGCGCAAGTCCGCGTACTCTGCTGTCTTCATGACCATAAAGACCGACCTGACCGAAGTGGAACCCAGCCCGAACGCGCCGCGGGACGCCTCGCGTCCCGATCTCGACTATCGCCTGCGCCAGCAGGCGATCCTGTCGGAGTTCGGCGTCGAGGCCCTGCGCGGCACCGATGTCGATCACCTGCTGCAGCGGGCCACGGAGCTGTGCGCGCAGGGCATGGGGGCCGAGTTCTGCAAAGCCCTGGAATACCGGCCCGGTGCCGACACGCTGCTGGTGCGGGCGGGCGTCGGCTGGGGATCCGACGTGATCGGCAAGGCGCGGGTCGGCGCCGATCTCGCCTCGCCGGCGGGCTTCGCCCTGAAGACCGGGCGGCCGGTGATCTCGAACCACCTCGCCGCCGAGACCCGGTTCCGCACGCCTCAGCTCATGGCCGAGCACGGCGTCCGCCGGGCGATCAACGTGCTGATCGAGAACCGGGAGGGCGCCTTCGGGGTGCTGGAGGTGGACGATACCCGCGAGGGCATGTTCGCGGAGGCCGACATCGCCTTCATGCAGGGCTTCGCCAACCTGCTCGGCGGCGCGATCGAGCGCCAGCGCACCGAGAGCCTGCTGCGCGCGGCCCTCGCCCGCCAGGACCTGCTCGCCCGCGAGATGAGCCACCGGGTCAAGAACAGCCTCGCGATCGTGGCGAGCCTGCTCGCCCTCCAGGCCCGCGCCGCCGAGGCCGAGCCCGCCGTGCACGCCGCCCTGACGGATGCGCGCAGCCGCGTCGAGGCGATCGCGGGCGTCCACGACCAGCTCTGGCGGCAAGGCGACGGGGGCGGAGACGGGAACGGGGAGGGGGTTCCGGGCGAGCTCGACCTCGCGCCGTTCCTGGAGACCCTCGTGGCCAACCTCGCGGGCGGCCGGCCCGACCGGAGGCTCGCCTGCACGGCCGCCCCGTACCGGATCTCGGCCGATCGGGCGATCCCGATCGGGCTCCTGGTCAACGAACTCGTCACCAACGCGCTCAAATACGCGTATCCCCTCGGGACGCACCCGGAGGGCGGCGAGATCCGGGTCCGGGCGGAGCCCCGGCCCGACCTCCTCGTGGTCGAGGTGGCCGATGACGGGGTCGGGCTGCCGCCGGGCTTCGAGGTCGGGCGCACCTCGAAGAGCCTCGGCATGCGGGTCGTCGGCAGCCTCACCCGCCAGCTCGGCGGCCAGCTCACGACGCCGAGGACGCCGCGGGGCGCCTGCTTCCGGCTGGAGGTACCGCTGACGCCCTGAGCCGCGTGCGGCGCCCGGGTCGCAAGATCGGGGCAGGGTACGATCGGTCTGGAAATTCTACCCCCTGGACTTGGTCACTGTGAGCATCGCCCTGGACATCGGAGCTGTGCGTAGGCGTTGAAGCTGTGATCGTGACTTCTTTTTGCGACATCCGGGCCTCATCGTTCAGGATGATGCGCTTGCGCACGATGCGCGCATCGATATGGTCTTGGCCGTTACCTCCGAATCCGACCGTCCGCGCGGGCAGATCATGATGACCGCCTCCAAGCCGAAGGCGATGGAACAAACGCCCGGTCCCCTCGGTGGCGGGCCGGGTATCGGCGCATGACCGCCGTCGCCTTCGATACGCTCCGCTTCGTCCGCACGCTCCGCGAGAAGGCGAAGATGTCGTCGGAGCAGGCAGAAGGTCTGGCCGATGCCGTCGCGGAGGCGATCCAGAGCGATCTGGCGACGAAGACCGACATCGCCATGGTCCGGACGGATATCGAGGCGTTGCGGCTTTCAACGAAGACCGACAATGAAGTGCTGCGGCTCTCCACGAAGACCGACCTTGAAGCGCTGCGGCTCTCCACGAAGGCCGACCTGCGCGAGGCGGAGCTGCGCCTGGAGGCCAGGATCGAAGCCACCAAGGCCGAGATCATCAAGTGGACGATCGGCTCGATCGGGTTTCAGGCGCTCGTGATCGTCGGCGCGGTCGTGGCCCTCACGCGGGGCCTGCACTGAGCCATGCGCGCCCGCCGGGCTCTCGGCTCCGGCGCGCGGATCGTCACGAAAGGCTTACGCCCGGCTTCCGGGATGGGGCCGCGGGGCTGGACAAACGCCCCGCGCCGCCGCGATCTGGCGTGATGGCGCGTCGAGACACGACAGGGGCGGAGACCGGGGTCGGGGAGGGGGCGGCCAAGACCCTCGCCCAGCGGCTCCACGCCTTCCGAAGCCTCGGCGACAATTGCGAGTTCGGGTTCGTGCAGCGCTACGGCGGGGTCGAGCCGTCCGGCCTGCTGCGCTTCTCCTACACGCCGCTGGAGGATTTGATCCGCGGCCTGCGCTGCGGGTTTTCGGATTTCGGCGTGCCGGGCGACCTGCGCCTGTCGGTGAGCGCGGGCGGCACCTACTATTGCCACAGCCTCGCGTACAACATCTGGGCCAATACCGGGCACCCGGAGGGCTCGGTCGCCCCGGAGGCGCTGCTGGAGCGGGAATACGGCCGGCTCGCCCATCTCAAGCGCAAGTTCCTCGACGAACTCGCCGAAGGCTCGAAGATCCTGGTGCGCAAGGTCGACCGTGACGCGCCGGATTCCGGCTTCGCGCGGCTCGCCGAGGCGGTCCGGGCGCACGGGCCCGCGACGCTGCTGCGCGTCACCGAGGCCGGGCCGGCCTGGACCCCGGAGCCCGTCCGGCGCGGCGCCGATCACCGGATCGAGGGGCGGGTGCGCCGCTTCGCACCGGCGGAGCAGGCCTGGGCGGTCGATCTGGAGCCCTGGATGCACCTCGTGGACGGGGCCTATGCGCTTGTTCACGGCGCGGCGCCGACCCGCCTCGACGCTGACGCCTTCCCGGAGGCGCTGGCGCTGTCGGGCCGGCTGCGGCGGCATGTCGGCCGGCACCGGGAACCGGGATTCACCGCGTTCACCCGGACGGTCGATCCGGCCGGTTTCGACCGGGACGCGATCCACGTGTTCTCGAGCTGGGTGTGGATCCCGGAGGATTTTGCCGGGACGCGCGTCTTCGCGGCGGCCGGTTACGCCCGGCTCGGCTGGCGGGACGCCGACCTGTCGCGGCGCGGGTGCTGGCAGCGGGTCTGGGCTTCGGGACGGCTGCGCCCCGAGGTCGCGCGCGAGCCGATCGGCCTCGGAATGGTCGGAACCCGCCGCGACGGCTTCTGGTCGGCCGGGGCGCGCTTCGCCGAAGGCCCGATTCCGGGGGACGCGCCGCCACCCGCTGGGCCGATGCCGCCGGTCCGGTTCCCGGGGCAGGATCTCCTCGCCCGGCTGAGGCCGCGATCCCTGTAGGCCTCAGGCAAAATGCCGCTGTGCACCGGGTCGGTCGCCGGAACGTGAGGGCGGCCGGCACCGCTGCGGCCAACAGCCAAGCCGCAAGCCCTTGATTTTGGGGGCTGCGGCCTGATTTCGCTCTCGGTCTGAAAGCGCACAGTGACCGATGGCCGTGGCGCCGCGCGCGCGGCCGTCGGGGTCTGCGGACGACGGGGCGAGGCCGGCCGCGTCGGTTCCGCGACACAGGGGGGATTCCTGATGGACGACATGAGACTCGACAAGACCGACACCACGACGTTCGAGATGCAGGGCCAGTGCCCCTTCGGCGGTGACCGGATCGGCGGGGCCTTCGGCGACCGGCCCGCCCTGGAGAACTGGTATCCCCATCGCCTGCGGGTCGAGCTGCTGCACCAGAACGGGCTCGCCGCCGATCCGCTCGGCCCGGATTTCGACTACGCCGCCGAATTCGCCACGATCGACCTCGATGCGCTCAAGAGCGACATCAAGCAGTTCCTGACCTCGTCGGTCGCCTGGTGGCCATCCGATTACGGCAATTACGGCCCGCAGATGATCCGCATGGCCTGGCACTCGGCCGGCACCTACCGGATCGCGGACGGGCGGGGCGGCGCCGGCACCGGCATGCAGCGCTTCGCGCCGATCTCGAGCTGGTGGGACAACGGCAACACCGACAAGTCGCGCCGCCTCCTGCAGCCGATCAAGCACAAATACGGCAACGCCCTGTCGTGGGCCGACCTGATGGTGCTCACCGGCAATTGCGCCCTGGAGATCATGGGCCTGCCGACCTACGGCTTCGCCGGCGGCCGGCTCGATGCCTGGGAGGCCGACAACGCCACCTACTGGGGCCCCGAGGTGGTCGACATGGGCAGCGTGTCGAGCTTCGACGACATGGTGAACCGCGACAAGCGCTGGCGGGCGAAGAACGGCGACGCCGACTACGACCTGGAGAACCCGCTCGCCGCCTCCCACCAGGCGCTGATCTACGTGAACCCGGAGGGCCCCTACGCCAACGGCGACCCGCAGGGCTCGGCGAATGATATCCGCGTCACCTTCACCCGCATGGCGATGAACGACGAGGAGACGGTGGCGCTGATCGCGGGCGGCCACGCCTTCGGCAAGAGCCACGGCATGACCCCCGCCAAGGAGATCGGCCCGCCGCCCGAGATGGCGCCCATGGAGGCGATGGGCCTGGGCTGGCACAACCCGAAGGGGGCGGGCTCCGGCAAGGATACGATGACCAACGGCATCGAGGGCAGCTGGACCCCCGATCCGACCCAGTGGGACAATGCCTACCTGGAGAATCTCTTCACGTTCGAGTGGGAGCAGACCAAGAGCCCGGCCGGCGCCCTGCAATGGACGCCCAAGGACCCGAACGCGCCCAAGACCCCCGACGCGCATGTCGCCGGCCAGATGCACCCGCTGATGATGATGACCTCCGACATCGCCCTCAAGGTCGATCCGGAGTACCGCAAGGTCTGCGAGAAGTTTCTGGGCGACTTCGACGCGTTCACGCAGGCCTTCTCGAAGGCGTGGTACAAGCTCACCCACCGCGACATGGGCCCCAAGCACCGCTATCTCGGCCCGGAGGTGACGATCGAGGACGGGCTGCTGTGGCAGGACCCGCTGCCCGACGCCGCCTACGCGCCGGTCGGCGCTCCTGAGATCGCTGCGCTCAAGCAGGCGATCCTCGACAGGGGCCTGTCGGTCTCGGACCTCGCCTTCACGGCCTTCTCGGCGGCCGCGACCTACCGCGACAGCGACAAGCGCGGCGGCGCCAATGGCGGGCGGCTGGCGCTGGCACCCCAGAAGGACTGGGCGGTCAACCGCAGGGCCGCCCCGGTGGTCGAGGCCCTGCGCGGCGTGATGGCGGCGTTCAACGATCGCCGCAGCGACGGCAAGCGGGTCTCGCTCGCCGACCTGATCGTGCTCGGCGGCTGCGTCGCCGTGGAGAAGGCCGCCTCGGAGGCCGGCGCCGCAATCCCGGTGCCGTTCACCCCGGGCCGGGTCGACACCACGCAGGAGCTCACCGACATCGAGATGTTCACGTGGCTCAAGCCGGTGGCGGACGGGTTCCGCAACTACGTCGATGACGGGTTCGGGCAGATGACCCGCGGCGTCTCGCCGGAGGAACTCTTCCTCGACAAGGCCAACCTGATGACCCTGACGGCCCCGGAATGGGCGGTCCTGACCGCCGGCCTGCGGGCACTGAACGCCAACCACGATGGCGGGCAGCACGGCGTCTTCACCGACCGGGTCGGCGTGCTGAGCCCGGACTTCTTCCGGGCGGTGACCGACACCGACCTCGTCTGGGAGAAGGCCGACGCGGAGGGCATGACCTTCACGCTCAAGGACCGGACATCGGGTCAGGCGAAGTATACGGCCACGCGCAGCGACCTCGTCTTCGGGTCGAACGCGCAGCTGCGCAACATCGCCGACGCCTATGCGGGACGCGACGGAGACGCACGGTTCGTCAGGGACTTCGTCCGGGTCTGGGACAAGGTCATGATGCTCGATCGCTTCGACGTGAAGGGCCACAAGCGCTACGCGCCGATGGCGGCCTGAGATCGGGAAGCGGGGAGGGGCACGACCGACCCCGCTTCTCTCCCTCCCCCCTCTGCGGGGGGAGGGAAGATCCGCGGCGGCACCGTTCAGGCCGCCCGCCGGCGGCTGCCGGCGGTAGAAACCTGGGCCACCGGCATGTCGGCCTCCGCGATCGGCCGGAAGCGTCCCTCCGCGCCGTCATACGCCAGGAGGGCGCCGGTCTCGATCTCGAAGAACCAGCCGTGCAGGCGCAGCGTCCCCTTGGCGAGGGCAGCCGCGACGCTCGGATGCGTGCGCAGGTTGGCGAGCTGCACCACCACGTTCTCCAGCGCCAGGGCGTGGTGGCGGGCCGTCTCGTCCATGTCCTCCGGATAGGCCTCGCAGACGATCCGCTCGGCGGCCTCGGCGTGGCGCAGCCAGGCCGCGACGGCGGGCATCCGCGCCAGCGCGTCCCGGTGCATCAGCCCGTGCATCGCGCCGCAATCGGAATGGCCGCAGATCACGATGTCGCGCACCTTGAGCGCCACCACGGCGTACTCGATCGCCGAGGAGACGCCGCCGATCACGTCGGAGGCCGGGGGCACGATGTTGCCGGCGTTGCGGCAGACGAACAGCTCGCCCGGCCCCGCCTGGGTGATGTGCTCCGGCGAGACCCGGGAATCCGCGCACGCAATGATCAGCGCGCTCGGGTGCTGACCGTCACGCACGAGCTGCTGGTACATCGCGCGCTGGCCGGGGAAGACGTGGCCCTGGAAGGCGGCGATGCCCTGGATGAGGCTGTTCATGAACGGATCCCTGACACGGGGCGGCAGCGGTGACGGAAGCGGGAGAGGCCGGCCGGACCGGAGCCCGGCGGCGGGTGATTGCGGCGCGTGATCTCAGCGGATCGGCCGGCGGTTTCGGGTGGTCCCGGATGCCCAGTGGGACTCGACCGGGCGGCGGACCAGGGCGGCTCCGGCCCGCTCGTGGAGCATCGGCGCGCCGAGGATCTGGCCGGTGCCCATACGCTGCGAGTGGAGCGAGCGCGGGTCGTGGTGGGGATCGCTGATGTAGGAGCTCATATGGCCACCACCGGCGACCTGGCGGCTCCCGCCACCGCCCTCGCCGGCCTGGGCGGCCAGGGGCATCAGCAGGGGTGCGGCGGCGGCCAGGACGGCGAGGCCGAGGGTCGGGCGGAGGATCGAGAGGGGGCGTGCGTGCATCGTCGTGTCTCCTCGTCTGTTCCAGTTCTGCGAAGAACACTGCGTTTTCGCCGATGTCCTGAACATAGCCATGATCAGACAAGGTCGATGTGCGTCCCGACACAGTAGAACACGAGAAAATTTAATCCCCGGCGCGGGATTGACTGTGTGCGTGGGCGCACGCCGACGCATCGTCAGACTCCGGCGGCGGGATTACGGTCTGAACGCGATTCGCTTGCCCCCAGGGCGGCAGCCTTCGCCGCGTACCGGGCCCGCGAAGGGCGATCAGGGGATTCCAAAGGGCAGGCCCTTTGGCGGGGTGTCGGGGCGGCGCCCTGCTTTGCACCCGCAAAAGGTCACGGACCTTTTGAAACCAGGATCTTCATCCCGAACACGTCGTCACCCCCCGAGCAGGGCGTGGGCCGCCCGGACCAGGATCCCGTCCGGCCGGCGCAGGGCGTCGAGCACCGAGAAATGCTCGGCGCCGGGCACCGGCAGCAGGGGGCCGGGGGCGTGGGCCGCCGCCCGCAGGGCGTGCAGGTTGCGGGCGTCGTGGATCAGGGCCGGCAGCTCGTGCGTGCCGTAGGCGACGCACAGGGGTTTTTCCACCACCGGCAGGCGCAGCGGCGAGAGGGCCTCGATCTCCGCGTCGGTGAGATGGAGCTTGTCGTTGAGACTGGTCTGGCGGATCGGCGCGAGATCGTAGACGCCCGAGATGGCGAGCCCCGCCGCCACGGCCGGATGGCCGAGCTGCAGCGCGGTGAGCAGCCCGCCCGCCGACCAGCCCGCCAGGACCAGGGGGCCGCGGATCCCGTGCCCCGGACCCTGCGCGGCCAGCCAGTCGAGGGCCGAGCCGATCTCGGCCGCGATCCGGGTGAGGCTCGCCTCCGGGGCGAGGGTGTAGCCGACCATCGCCACCGACCAGCCGGCGGCGTTCGGGCCCTGCGCGAAGCAGGCGAACAGCTCCCTCGCCCCCCGCTGCCAGTAGCCCCCGTGGAGGAAGACCAGGCAGGGCGCACCGGCATCCCGGGCCGGATAGAGATCGATCGCGTTGCGGGCCCCCGGGCCGTAGGGCCGGTCGAGGCCGCCCGGATGCGCGGCCCGGTAGGCGGCCGAGGCGGCGTCCCGGGCGGCGACCTGCTGCGCGCTGTCGGCCACCGCGCGGGTGTTGTCGTAGCAGGCATCCCGCGCGTCGGGATCGAGGGAGGCCCAGCGGTGGCGCGGATCCGCTGGGGTCGGATCCTCCAGGCGAAACGCTGGGTTCCCGGTCGCTTGAACCATTGTGGGTTGTCTCTGGCGGCCCCGGCTCATGCACCATGGCAGGGTCCGGGATCCGGGTCGAGATGGGTTCAGAAACCGGGGCGCGCTCCGGGGATCGTTCCGCCGTAGCCCCAGCCCGTGAAGGGCGGAGCCGCGACCCGCTCCCGCGTGGCCGGGGCGAAGATCCGGGCGAGCGGCCGGGGCGCCTGCCACGCGCGCCAGTCCCGAAGCCGGTCGCGGGCG